>JBDTQM010000091.1:0-14478 GCA_039932175.1 Specibacter sp. | reverse complement strand
GCCCGGGGGCCCCGTTGGGGTGACGCGCCGGCGGCAGGCTAACGGGAGGGTGTGGTTGGGCCCACGCGCCCGGGGGCCCCGTTGGGGTGACGCGCCGGCGGCAGGCTAACGGGAGGGTGTGGGGACCAGCCAGGCCGTGGCGTTGGCGGGCAGCTTGCCGTCTTCCAGCGGAACACTGCTCACGGCAAACGTTCCGGCGGGGAGTGCCACGGCGGTTTCGCCAAAGTTGGTGACCACGTTCCAGCCGTTGGGGCGGGCAAAGTGCAGAACGTCCGCGTTGGCGTTGGCGATCCAGTCCAGTTCCTCGCCGGTTTGCAGCTGGCGGCGCAGGGCCAGGGCGTCGCGGTACAGGTTCAAGGTGGAGCCGTCCACGGAGTCCTGGACGGATGCTGCATGCTCGGCAAACCAGGCCGGCTGCGGCAGGTGCGCGGCGGCCTCGCCAAAGCCAAAGGACGTGTCGGCACGGCTCCAGGGCAGGGGCACCCGGCAGCCGTCGCGGCCCACTTCAATGCCCGTGTTGCGGAAGAACGCCGGGTCCTGGCGGTCGGCGTCGGCAATGTCGGCCACCTCGTGCAGGCCCAGTTCCTCACCCTGGTACAGGTACGCGGAGCCGGGCAGCCCCAGCATGAACAAGGTTGCCGCGCGGGCCCGGCGCAGCCCCAGCTCACGGTCCAGTTCGGATTCGTCGCCGCCGTTCAGCAGCCAGGTCTTGCCGTCCTGGGTCTTTTCGGCATCGGCAAGCTTGGGCAGGCCGTAGCGGGTGGCGTGGCGGACCACGTCGTGGTTGGAGAAAACCCACGTGGAGGAGGCGCCGGTGGCGGCGGACTCGGCCAGGTTCTTCGTCACGATCGAGGCGAAGGATTCGGCCTCAAAGTCGGCCATGAGCAGGTCAAAGTTGAAGGCCTGGCCCAGGCTGGTGGGGGACGCGTAGCGGGCGCGGCGGGACTGGTCCACCCAGGCCTCGGCGACGGCCGTGCGCGGCGGGTTGTACTCGTTGAACAAGGCACGCCATTCGGCGTAAATCTCGTGGACCTGATCGCGGTCCCACAACGGGTTGGAGCCGTTGTGCAGCTTCTCCAGCCTGCGCAGTTCGGCCTTGTTCGGCAGCGGCTCGGACAGGTCCTTGGAGAGTGCATGTGCCACGTCGATGCGGAAGCCGTCAACTCCCCGGTCCGACCAGAAGCGCAGGGTCGCCAGGAAATCATCACGGATTTCGCGGTTGTCCCAGTTGAAGTCGGGCTGCTCGGAGGCGAACAGGTGAAGGTACCACTGGCCGTCGGGCACCCGGGTCCAGGCCGGGCCGCCAAAGATGGAGCCCCAGTCCGATGGCGGCAGCTCTCCGTTGGCGCCCTGGCCGTCGCGGAAGATGTAGCGGGCCCGGGCAGCGGAGCCCTTCTGGGCCGCGAGTGCTTCCTGGAACCAGGCGTGCTGGTCCGAGGAGTGGTTCGGGACAATGTCCACGATGATCTTCATGCCGGCGTCGTGGATGGCGGCGGCCATCTCGTCAAAATCGGCCAGGGTGCCCAGGCGGGGGTCAACGTTGCGGTAATCGGCAACATCGTAGCCGCCGTCGGCCAGTTCGGAGGGGTAGAACGGGCTCAGCCAGACGGCGTCCAGGCCCAGTTCCTTCAGGTACGGAACCTTGGCCGTGATGCCCTTGATGTCCCCGAGGCCGTCGGCGTTGGCGTCGTGGAAGCTGCGCGGGTAGATCTGGTACACGGCGGCCTGGCGCCACCAGTTGGGATCGGCGGACGGAGTGTCCGGGCTCAGCACGGAAAGCGGGGAGACGGTCATGATGTTTTCCTTCGTGTGTGGTGCGGTTGGGGAAGTATTCGAAAAAGGGGGAGTGCTATTTCACGGCGCCGCGCATCACGCCGGACATGATCCAGCGCTGGGCGAACAGGTAAACGAGCAGGGTGGGTGCCAGCGCCATGAGATAAGAGGCAAAGGCGAGCGAGTAGTTCGTGTTGAACTGGCCCTGGAACAATTGCTGGACCACGGGCAGGGTTTGCAGTGCGGGGTCCGCAATCAGCATTTGGGGGAGCAGGAAATCATTCCAGGAACCCAGGAAGGCGAAGATGCCCACGGTGGCGCTCATGGGCGCAAGGAGCGGGAAGATGACCTTGCAGAACGTCTGCCAGGTGCTGGCGCCGTCGAGCCGGGCAGCTTCCTCCAGCTCCACCGGGATGGAGCGCAGGAAGGCGATGAACAGCAGCGAGTTGAAGGAGATGCCACCCACAATGTGGATGAACGCAACGCCGAGAGGGTTGTCCAGGCCAAACATGGCTGTCTGCTTGATCAGCGGCAGGATGACCACCGGGAACGGCACAAACATGGCGGAGAGGAAGTAAATGTAGGAGAGGCGGAAGAATTTCTTGTCCCAGTTGCGCACAATGGCGTACGCCACCATGGAGCTCGCAGCCAGGGCGCCCAGCACGGAGATGACTGTGATGAAGGCCGTGGACATGAAGGCCGCAGGGTAGTTCGTCATCTCAAACGCCTGGGCGAAGTTTTCCCAGTGCGGATCGCCGGGCCAGGCAAAGCCGGTGCCGGAAGCAGCTTGTTCGGGGGATTTCAGGGCCATGCTGATGGTGAAATACAGTGGCACCAGGATGGTCAGTGAGGCCACCAGCAGCAGCGCCGTCATCCACCAGTTGATCTTGTAGCCTTCGCGGTTGATGCGCCGGACCTTGACGGGGCGGGGAGCACGCGATTTCGCCGTACCATCAAGTTCCGGGTGCAGATCGGTCACTTTTGATGTGGTTGTCAGTGTCATTAGAGTGAAACCTCCCGGCGGCGCAGGATTTGCAGCTGCAGCAGCGAAATGATGAGCGTGATGATGAAGAAGATGATCGCGTTTGCCATCTGGTACGAGTAGTCGCCGCCGGCAAAACCGGAGAAGATGCGCATGGCAACGGACTGGGTCGCCGTGCCGGGGCCGCCGCCGGTCAAGGCGACGATGATCTCATAGGTGCCCAGGTAGCCCTTGAAGCCCAGGATGATGTTGATGACAACGTAGCCTGCGATCAACGGCAGCGAGATGCTGCGCAACTGGCGCCACGGGCCGGCCCCGTCCAGGGACGCTGCCTCATAGACGTCCTCGGAAATGCTTTGCAGGCCGGCCAAATAGATGATGGTGGCGCCCGGTGCCGCCTGCCACACGGTGACAAACACGATGGCTGCCCACGCCCACTGCTCATTGGCCAGGATGCTGGTGGCCAATGGTGCAAAGCCCAGGGCGTCGGCAATGCCGGGAAGGGTGTTGGAGAACAGGTAGTTGAACACGTAGGCGATGATGAGCCCGGAGAGCACCATGGGGATGAAGTAAATGCCGCGGATGCCAGTCTTGAACTTGATCTTCGAATTCAGGCCCAAAGCCAGCAGCAGGGCCACCACATTCACCACAAGGGTTGCCACAATGGCGAAGAAGAAGGTGAACGCGTAGGACGCCAGGATTTCCGGGTCGGTGAAAATGTTTTGGAAGTTCCGCAGGCCCACCATTTTCCAGTCGCCGTAGCCGGCATAGTTGGTGAAGCTGAAGAATCCGCCCACGATGGCCGGCCCGGTGCTGAAGATGGCGAAAAGGACTAGAACCGGAATGATCATCCAGTAGTAGGTGGGGTCAACCTTGCGCTTCTTGTGGTTGACCTTTACGGCGGTGTCGCTGTCAGCTGGGGCAGCTGTGTGGACGCTAGCTGGGGCAGTCATGATTTTCTCCTTTGAAGATCTAGGCGTTGCGGGCGGCAACACGGTGCCAAGAGTCGTCGAGGGTGGTCAGGAATGCGTCAGCGTTTTTGTTCAGCGCCAGCGTTTGGAAGTAGTTGTTCAAGGTGATGGCCGGCGGGAAGTAGTTGGTTACGTTGAGGTAGTACCGGCCGTCCGTGATGAACTGCTGCAGCCCCGCAACTTGTTGGTTAGTGGTCTTCGCCGCGCCCTTGAGCGGGGAGAAGGCGGAGAACTTGTTGTTGTAGGCGTTGACCACGGCCGGGTCCATGAGGTGGCTGACAAAGCGCTTGGCCGCTTCCATTCGCGGTGTTGAACGAGCGATGGAGAACGTCATGTCAAGGGTGACCTGGGCCTGGGTGTGGCCCGGATCCTCGCTCATGGGCAGGGCAAAGGTGCCCAGTTTGATGGCGGGGTTGATGGTTGTCAGCTCCGACAGGGCCCACGGGCCCTGCATGTACATGGCGGAGCCGCCCTTGGCGAAGGCGGCGTTCCCGTCCGTGTAGGCGCGGCTGCCGGCGTCCTTCTGCATAAACCCGAGCACCTGCAGGAACTTCTCGGTGGCCACCTTGAAATCGGCACTGAAGGAAACATCGGGATTGTTCTTCAAATCCTGTGCCGTCATGGGCATGCGGGCGAAGAAATCGGCCAGGTCCGCCGTGCCGCCCGAGACGTAGCCGTAGGGCTGACCAAGGGTCCAGGAATCCTTGAACGTCCCGTAGATGGGTGTCAGCCCGGCGGCCTTGAACGTGGTGCAGGCGGTCAGGAAGTCACCCCAGGTGGTGGGCACGTCCACGTTGTGTTTGGCGAACAAGTCCACGTTGTAGATGACACCGGCCGCGGCCAGGGAGAACGGCAGGGCACTGAGTTCCGTGCCGTTGTACTGGCCAAAGGAGTTGATCAATTCCAACGCCTTGGGGTCGGCCATGGTCGCCGCGGGAAGATCGGAGAGGTCGGCGAAGATGCCCTTCTTGGCGAAGTCGGCGGCGGTGACCGAGTACGCGTTGCTCACCACATCGGCGGGGTTGTCACGGATCAGCCCGGGAACCCAGTTGCCGCCGTTGAAGTCCTGAACCACGCGGATGTCCGGGTTTTTGGCTTCAAAGTCCTTGATGAGGCCGTTGAAGTAGTCCACCACTTCGGGCTTGCCCTGCTGCAGGCGGATGGTGGTGACGGAGCCGGCCCTGGCGTTGCTGCACGCCGGCAGGGCCAGGGCTGCAGCAGCAACGCCTGCCACCGCCAGCAGGCGGCGGCGGCTGATCGCGGCGGGGCTCACGGGGTGGATCCCGCGGCGGTTGGTGAAACGGCCTTCATCAAAAAACTCCCTTGTTCTTTCGGGCTGGGCGGCAACTGCTGCATCCTGTGGCGGGGCGCGCCACTGTAATAATTTGCACTTTATATTTAGACTCTAAATTTATGCGCTGTTAGTATTATGTACATCACACGGCCGGACGTCAAGGGGCAATTTTTTGGAACTCACAGCGAACACTCCCCAGCAGCTGCGCCAGACAAACATGAGCGCCATTCTGGGCGTCATGCGCCGCTCCGGGGCTGTTACCGGCACGGACCTCATCGAGGCCACGGGACTGGCCCGCGCCACTGTCATAGCTGTCTGTGATGACTTGATCCAGGCCGGCTGGGTTCGCGAACTCCCCGCCCAACGTACAGCCGTGCAAAAGGGCCGCCCGGCGCGGGTGTTTGAATTTGATGCCATGGCCGGCGTTGTGGTGGGGCTGGACTTCGGTGTTGCCAAGACCACGGCGCTGGTGGCCGACCTTCGCGGCACCATTTTGGCCAAGGCCACCGAAAGCCTGGGCGGGTTCACAGCGCCGGATGCCGAACGGTTGGCCAGCATCGACAAGGCCATCGTGACGGCGCTGGCCAGTGCAGGGGTGGCACCAGCGGCCGTGCTGGTTGCCGGGGTGGGCATCGCCGCCCCCGTCGACAGGGCTGGCAACATTTCCCACAGCCAGGCCTTTTGGGAAAATTTTGACATTGGCATCCAGGAAAACTTGCGGGACAGGTATGGCTGGCCTGTGCTTCTGGGCAACGACGCCAACCTGGCGGCCATGGCCGAACGCTGGATCGGGGTGGGGGCAGGCGTCGAGGACCTGGCCGTCATGCTGGCCGGTGAACGCATTGGTTTTGGCCTGCTGGAATCGGGCCGGCTGCTGCACGGCGCCTCCGGCCGCGCCGGCGAGGTGGGGCTCCTGAACTTGGTGGACGGGGTGGGCACGCCCGAGGGCATTGCCATGCTGGCCCGCGACATGGCGGTGGCCGCCGTGGCGAAAAAAGGCACGCCCACAACAGTTCTCAGCACGCTGGCCGGTGACATGAGCGCCGAGGCGGTCTTTGGGGCAGCTGCCCGGGGCGACGCCGTGGCCGGGCGGATCCTCGATGACATTGCCAAGCGCATGGCCCGTGTCATCGCCTTGATAGCCACGTTCGTGGACCCCGAACTGGTGGTCATTGGCGGGGCCGTCGCGGCGTCCTCGGCTGTTTTGCTCAAACAGCTGCAGGCGGAGCTGGCCCGGTTCATGCCCAACCCGCCCAGGGTGGCCGTCTCCACGCTGGGGGATGCCATTGTGACGCTCGGGGCCGTCCGCCTGGCGCTGGACTACGTGGAAAAACACGCCCTGGACCTGGTCCCGGGCGCGTAACCAAACGCCCTGCCAATGAGGACGGGCGTACTGTGTTGCCATGGACGTGAGCAACGGAATGTTCCTGCCGCCAAAGAATGTGACCATCACCGGAACCGGGACGCTGCCGGCAGCCTTTGATGTCTCGGGGTTTGCTGTTGCAGCCATGGCGCAGGCCGCCACGGCCATCGCCCGGCTGGCCCGGCACCACGGTGGCGCCGCCCCGGAAATTTCCATCGACCGGGACCTGGCCTCCCTGTGGTTTGGCCTCTCCTTCACGCCCGACGGCTGGGAGCTGCCGCCGGTCTGGGATGCCATCGCCGGGGACTACAAATGCGCCGATGGCTGGATCCGCCTGCACACCAACGCCCCGCACCACCGCGCCGCAGCCTTGAAAGTCCTGGGGCTGGGCGTCGGGGCCGACCGCGCTACCGTGGCCGCCGTCGTCGAACAGTGGCACGGGGAAGAGCTGGAGGACGCGGTGGTTGCCGCCCGGGGATGTGCTGCCGTGATGCGCTCACAGGAGCAATGGCGGGAGCATCCGCAGGGCAGTGCCGTGGCCGCCGAACCCCTGATTCACTGGGGTTCTGCGCGCGTTCACGACGCCGGAACCCCGGCGCGCGCCCACCTCGCCACCGCGCGGCGGCCGTTGGCAGGGGTGCGGGTGCTGGATTTGACGCGGGTCATTGCCGGTCCCGTGGCGACACGTTTTCTGGCCCTGTATGGGGCGCAGGTGCTGCGGATCGACCCGCCCGGTTGGGAGGAACCGGCCCTGGAGGCGGAGATGACACTGGGGAAGCACTGCGCGCGGCTCGATGCGAAAACCGCCGGGGGACTGGCCCGGCTGCATGAGCTGCTGGCCGGGGCGGACATTTTCATCCATGGTTACCGCCCCGACGCACTGGACAAGCTTGGCTTGTCCGGGGACGAGCTGGCCCTGAAGTATCCGCAACAGGTCAACATAGCCCTTGACGCCTACGGCTGGAGCGGGCCATGGACCAACCGGCGCGGCTTTGATTCGCTGGTGCAGATGAGCTGCGGCATTGCCAGTGCCGGGATGGCCGAATTTGGCGCCGACAAACCGTTCCCGCTGCCGGTGCAGGCCCTCGACCATGCCACCGGGTACCTGTGCGCCGCGGCGGCCATCGATGCCTGGCGTGACCGGCTCGACGGCACGGTGCGTGCAGCCCGGCTGTCGCTGGCCAGGACAGCCGTTGAGCTCATGCGCACCGGGCCCTCGGATCCCGGTGCCGCGCTGCCTAGCCTGGGCACTGCCTCGCTCGTTCCGGAGGAAACCCGCTGGGGGCCCGGGCTGCGCCTGCCCCCTGCCATCCGGATTCCGGGACTTGTGCCGTCCACCGGGGTCCAGGCCCGGGGCTACGGCTGGGCGCCGCCGGCCTGGCCGCCGGGGTGCTAACCGTTCCAACCCTGCCGTCGGAGTGCCTGCTTGAACGTGTCAACGACAAAGGCGTCGCCGCGGCGCATGCCGGCCGTGTAAACCTTGATCTGCAGCCACCGGCGGGCGGCGGTCCGCTCATCACGGTTGCGGTCAAACAGCTGCTTTTCGGTGGTCTTGTGGATCTGGCCCGCATACTCACTGCAGGTCTTGAACTCCTGGCAGGCAAGATCCGGCCACACCACGGGATCGCCGGCAATGCCAAAGTTCGTGGCGAATTCCGGCAGGCCGGCACGTTGGAGCAGGTGCAACCGCGTTTCCTGCGCTGAGTCCACGCCCACCCGCATGAGCTCCAATGCTGCCCGGGCCTTGGCGGGGCCGCGGAGATGGTGCTTGCCTGCGACGTAGCGTCGCAGGTCCGCTCGGGTGCGGTCACCGGCACTCCGCCCAAGTACACGATCTCGTACCATTCCACGCCCGCCGCATGGCAGATGACGACCTTGCGCCGGGGCAGCGATCCTTGCGCAGCATTGGTGCCGTGGATCGTCTTGGTTTCATGGTCAAACCACGGCAATGGCAGGCCGTGCAGCTGCGCCGCTGTCACGTGGGAAACGCAGCTTGGATTGCTCAGGACGGTGTAGGGACACACCCGGTCCAGGCGCCTTTGCCGGTGCCTGCACGGAACCCTGATCCCACGGCTCGGCGTGCCAAGGGAGCCGGCCCGCACACGGCTGCGCGTGGCTCCGGCGGCGAGTCCTTCGCGCAGCGTAACGGACCGCCGGGCCAGAAAATTGAAGACACGGGGGCGGGCTGCCATGGATAAAGTCCTGCCCGAATCAGCCGGCAGTGTTCGGGGTCATCCACAGCTGGGTCCGGCCCCGCGCGCTGCCGGCGATGCCAAACCACGCCTCCACCGAGCCGCCGAATTTCCGGCCCGGCAGCTGGATGCGCCAGACTTGGAGGCGAGGGCCGCTGACCCTTGTGCCGTTCGCCAGGAGTAGGAACAAGAAATACATGAACCTGTTAGTCCGCCCCATCACCGACGCCGATTACGACGCCGTTGCCCGTGTCACTGCCGGCGCCTACCTTGGCGCCGGGTACTTTGACAGCGTCGACTACCCGTATATGCAAAAGATCATGCGCGTGGCCGAGCGGGCAGCCGTGGCGCCCATGATTGTGGCCGAGCGCGATGGTGTGGTCATTGGCTCGGCCACCCTTGCTGTTTATGGGGATGAGTGGGCCGATATTGCCCTTCCGGACGAGCTGGAATTCCGTCTGTTGGTGGTGGATCCGGCAGTGCAGCGCAGCGGCGCCGGCAGGGCCATGGTGGAGCACATCCTGGACCGCGCCCGCCACACCGGCGGCATCCTGGCCGTCAGCCTCACCACCGGCGACGACTGGCACAGCGCCCATGCGCTTTACCAAAAACTCGGCTTTAGCCGTGCCCCCGAACGCGACTGGCCCATCCCGGAAAACGGGAAGATGCTGCGCGTGTACCGCATGGAAGTCTAGGGGCGGCTCCGGCATCGAAAGCAGCCGGCGGATGGAACGAAAAACGCAATGAAGTCCGCTGGCGGGAGGGCCTGCCCTTAGCGCGGTGGCTCCGCCTTCCGGGCGCAATGCCCCAACACGCAAAGGACATCCACGTGCGCAAAATCTACGGTTCCGGTTCCAGCTGGGAAAAGACCCTTGGCTACTCCCGCGCCGTGCAGGTCAACGACACCTTGTACATTTCCGCGACCTCGGCTGCGGGTCCGGACGGGACTGTTGTGGGCGAGGGGTTCCATGACCAGAGTGCCTACATCCTGAGCAAGCTCGACGCCGTGCTGGCCGAGGCGGGATTCTCCTTTGCCGACGTGGTGCAGTCCAAGATCTACCTGACGGACATCGCCGCCTGGGAAGAGGCCGGCCGGGCCCACGGTGAGGTCTTTGGCGAGATCCGCCCCGCCAGGGCCCTGGTTCATGTGCTGCCTTTCCTCGACGCCGCCATGAAGGTCGAAATCGAACTCGTCGCCCAGCGCTGACAGGCCCGCGACCAAGGACGCGCAGGGCTGGGATGGCCACATGAAGCGCACGCCGATGGCGGACCCAGCCCGTTACAGAAGCCTGGGCGCGGCAAGTGGCATGCGCGGCGCAGGTCCGACAATGCCGTGGTGGACAACCTGGCCTTCGTGTCCAGCGGTGTGGCTGGTGTGCCTGGTGCTCTCGCAGGGGTTCGTCTGGGGCTGGTATCTGGCGCCGTTCTTCGTGCTGTTCTGGGCGGTCCTTACGTATCTGGTGCTACTAAGGCTGCTCAGGATCCTGACCTCCATCTATGTCCCCGACTATTTCATTGGCCGGGCAGGACCAGTGACGGGCTGCTGGGGGATCCGATCAACCTGGCCGTTGTTGGCGGCGAAGCCCAGATCCATGAGGCCATGACGCGTACGGGCTGGATCGGGGCCGATGAGGTCACGCTGGCCTCCAGCCGGCGCATCATCACCTCCACACTTTTCAAAAGCAGCTAAGACGAGGCGCCCGTGAGCCCGCTGCTGCTCTTTGGCAGGCAGCAGGACCTTGCCTGCCAGCAAGACGTTGCGGGCAATCCCGCCAAACGCCACCACGTGCGGTTCTGGCGCTGCCCCGAGGGGTGGATGCCGGGCGGGCATCGGGCCGACTGGCTGGCGGCAGGCACCTTTGACAGGGCCGTGGGCTTCTCCCTGTTCACCCTTCAGATCACCCACAAGATCGACGCCGACACCGACAATGGGCGCGACCACCTAGTGGCAACCGTCACGGCCGCCAGGGCCGGCACCCACGTGCAGGTGCTGGAGGATTTCGCCACCGGCTACCACTGCCGCAACGGTGGCGGGGACACCATTGAAACAGACGGGGACCTGCCGGTCGTGGATGTCAGCAAGGTGGTGGTCCCGGCCAACGGCAACCCCCTGGGGCCGGACGTGGATGCGCGCCGGGCCGCCCAGGCAGCCCGGCGCCCTGTGTACACTGCCCTGGGGGTGCTGCTGATGGTGATTCGGGTTGTGGTTGGCGCGGTCAGCGTGGCCGTCATAATGGCCGACCGGCAGGAGCTCGGGCGCAGTGCTGCCTCCACTGTCAGCGCCGAGGAGGCCCAGGCTCTGGACATTGTCTTGGTTGCAACGATGGCCCTGGCCGCCCTGGCCGCCATGGTGTACCTGCTGCTGGCCTTCCTCATCTTCAGGGGCAGCAATGGGGCAAGAATTGCCGCGATGGCGTAAAGCGCGCTGCTGGTTGCTCTCACCGCCGTGGCTTTCTTCGGAGGGGAGACTGTCCCGTTGAGCAGCAACATCTTTGGGCTGCCACTGGACATTTTGGTGTTGCTGGCCTTGTCCGCACGCAGTTCCAGGCTGTGGGCGCGGAGATAGGCATCTCACGCCGGGGTGATTTCCTCCCCCGCCATGGGAGATAAGCTAGAAGGAAGACAACTTTTGCTATTAAACAGGGGAGATCCATGGCTGCGATCAACCGTGACGACGTGGCGCATTTGGCGCAACTGGCTCACATCGAGATGAGTGACGACGAACTGGACCGCATGGCCACTGAGCTGGCAGTGATTGTGGATTCGGTCAAGAGCGTCAGTGAGGCTGCCGGCGACGACGTTCCCGCCACCTCACACCCGATTCCGCTGACAAACGTCATGCGTGAAGACGTGGTGGGTCACGTGCTGAGCGTGGACGAGGCCCTCTCAGGTGCCCCGGATTCGGCCGACGGCCGTTTCAAGGTGCCCGCAATTTTGGAGGAGAGCTAGACCATGACTGCCAACGAACTGATTCGTTCCAGCGCGTCCGCCATGGCCGCCATGCTGGCCGCCGGTGAGATCACCTCCGTCGAGCTGGTCCAGGCGCACCTTGAGCGGATTGCCGCCGTCGACCATGGGCCACGCGGCGTCAACGCGTTCCTGCACGTCAACGCCGACGAGGCGCTCGCCGTCGCGGCCGACGACGATGCCCGCCGGGCCGCCGGTGAGGAACTCCATGAGCTGGCCGGTGTGCCGATCGCCATCAAGGACCTGATCGTCACCAAGGGCCAGCCCACCACGGCAGGCTCGAAGATCCTTGAGGGTTGGATGAGCCCGTACGACGCCACAGTCATCAAGAAGATCCGCGCCGCACGCATGCCGATGCTGGGCAAGACCAACCTTGACGAATTCGCCATGGGATCCTCCACGGAGCACTCCGCCTATGGCCCCACCCGCAACCCGTGGGACCTGGACCGGATCCCCGGCGGTTCCGGTGGCGGTTCCGCTGCAGCCGTCGCAGCCTTCGAAGCTCCGCTGGCCCTGGGCACCGACACGGGCGGCTCCATCCGCCAGCCCGGCGCCGTCACAGGCACCGTTGGCGTGAAGCCCACTTATGGTGCCGTGTCCCGCTACGGCGCCATCGCCATGGCCTCCTCGCTGGACCAGATTGGCCCGGTAAGCCGCACGGTCCTGGACTCCGCGCTATTGCAGGAAGTCATTGGCGGGCACGACCCGCAGGACTCCACCTCGCTGACCGACGCCTCCACCGGCCTTGCCGACGCCGCCCGCCTGGGCAACGTCAAGGGCATGAAGATCGGCATCATCAAGGAACTGCACGGCGAGGGCTACCAGGCAGGCGTGGAAAACCGCTTCAACGAATCCTTGGAGCTGCTGCGCGGCGCCGGGGCCGAAATTGTTGAGGTCTCCTGCCCCAATTTCGGCTACGCATTGGGCGCCTACTACCTGATCATGCCCAGTGAGGCCTCCTCCAACCTGGCCAAGTTCGACGGCGTCCGCTTCGGCACGCGCACCCTGCCCGCCGAGGGCCCGCTCACCATTGAGCGCGTCATGGGCGCCACCCGCGCAGCCGGTTTCGGCGACGAGGTCAAGCGCCGCATCATCCTGGGCACTTACGCACTCTCCGCCGGCTACTACGACGCCTACTACGGCTCGGCCCAGAAGGTGCGCACCCTGATCCAGCGCGACTTCGCCGCCGCGTTCGAGCAAGTTGACGTGCTGATCTCCCCTACGTCGCCCGTCACGGCCTTCAAGCTGGGCGAAAAGCTCGACGATCCGCTGGCCATGTACCTCAACGACGTCGCCACCATCCCAGCCAACATGGCCGGCGTGCCAGGTCTGACCCTGCCCGGCGGCCTGGCCGATGAAGACGGCCTGCCCGTGGGCATCCAGCTGCTGGCCCCCGCCCGCGAAGACGCCCGACTGTACCGTGTTGGTGCGGTCCTGGAGTCCCTGCTGGAAGCCCAGTGGGGCGGCCCCATCCTGGACCAGGCGCCCGCACTTGCCAGCACCGCAGCCGAGGAGGCTAACTAATGCACGTTGACACCATTTTGAGCTTCGACGAAGCCATGGAAAAGTACGACCCCGTCCTGGGTTTTGAGGTTCACGTTGAGTTGAACACCAAGACCAAGATGTTCTCCTCGGCGCCGAACGCCTTTGGCGACGCCCCGAACACCAACGTCAACGAGGTGTGCCTGGGCCTTCCCGGCGTGCTGCCTGTGGTGAACAAGAAGGCCGTTGAGTCCTCGATCCTTATTGGCCTGGCGCTGAACTGCAAGATCGCCCCGCACAGCACCTTTGCGCGCAAGCAGTACTTCTACCCGGACACACCGAAGAACTTCCAGACGTCCCAGTATGATGACCCCATCTGCTACGACGGCTGGATCGACATCGAACTTGAAGACGGCACAGTTTTCCACGTGGAAATTGAGCGCGCCCACATGGAAGAGGATGCCGGCAAGCTGACCCACATGGGCGGTTCCACGGGCCGCATCCAGGGCGCCGACTACTCCCTGGTGGACTACAACCGTTCGGGCGTTCCGCTGGTGGAAATCGTTACCAAGACCATTGAAGGTGCCGGTTCGCGCGCCCCCGAACTGGCCAAGGCCTATGTTGCCGCCATCCGGGAAATCGTGAAGAACCTGGGCGTGTCCGAGGCCAAGATGGAGCACGGCAACGTCCGCTGCGACGCCAACGTTTCCCTGCGCCCGCACGGCCGGGAAAAGTTCGGCACGCGCACCGAGACCAAGAACGTGAACTCGCTGCGCGCCGTCGAAAACGCCGTGAAGTTTGAAATCCAGCGCCACGCTGCTGTTTTGGATTCCGGTGTGGCGATCACGCAGGAAACCCGCCACTGGCACGAGGACACCAAGTCCACCACGTCCGGGCGCCCCAAGTCCGATGCTGACGACTACCGGTACTTCCCGGAACCGGACCTGGTGCCCATCGTCACCACGCCCGAGTGGGTTGAGGAACTGCGCTCCCGCCTGCCCGAGCCGCCGGCGGAGCGCCGCAAGCGCCTGCAGGCCGACTGGGGTTACACGGACCTGGAATTCCGCGACGTTGTCAACGCCGGGCTCATGGACGAAATCGAGGAGACGGTTGCCGCCGGCGCCTCTGCCGCCGCTGCCCGCAAGTGGTGGATGGGCGAGATCGCCCGCCGCGCCGAGCTGGCCGACGTCGACCCCGCAGCGCTGGGCGTCAGCCCCGCAGTGGTGGTGGAAATCGAGAAGCTCATCGCAAGCGGTGCCATCAACGACAAGCTGGCCCGCAAGGTGCTCGACGGCGTCCTCGAGGGTGAAGGCACGCCCGCCGAGGTTGTGGCCAAGCGCGGACTTGCTGTTGTCTCCGACGACGGCGCCCTCCAGAGAGCCATCGATGAAGCACTGGCAGCCCAGCCCGACGTTGCGGAGAAGATCCGCGGCGGCAAGGTCCAGGCTGTGGGT
>JBDTQM010000090.1:0-14662 GCA_039932175.1 Specibacter sp. | reverse complement strand
CGCCGGGATCTGTGGGAGCCGGAGGGTGAAACCCCCTCCGGCCACCCGACCCTGGCGTGATGCCCTGCCCGGCAAGGCGCTCACGGGAGAAACCGTTCTTCTCACCGTCGTAGTTGCCCTGTGCAAGGGTGGCAACCGTTGTGGTGCCCACGTTGTTGCACAGTTCGGCCAGGGTTGCCGGAACGGGATCTGAGAACTGGTTGCGCGCCACGATCGAATTCTTCACACCGTCCCCGCCGGTGTGTGGGGCGGTGGACGTGAAGTTGCCGGTGACCGAACCGGCGGGATTGTTGGGCACGTGAATTTCGGTGGTCACGGTGGTGGTGGCCCCGGCGGCCAGGGGGGCTGGGAGCGTGTGAGTGTCCGGGTACAGCGACCAGTTGATGGGACCGGTGACCTTGACTTTTACCTCCGCATGGCTGCAGCGGAGGTGTTCTTCAGCGTCACAACAACATCCGAGATGGCCGGACCTTCATGGTTTACATCGGCAATGGTCATGACCAGCGCTGAATGGCTTCCTTCGGCCCCGGCGGGTGTGCTGATGGCCGCCATGGCGCCGCCAAAGACCAGCGCGGTGGCCAGCATGGCGATGATTGCTCTTGGTCTTTGTTCATTTCCCTGCTACTCCTTCCTGCGGAAAAGTGTCAGACCACTGCGGGCATGTCGAGGGCAACTGAATCCAGGCCAACGCGGGGTCGGAGCCAGCCGCCACGGGTGAAGTCGGGGATCTCCACCGGAGCGCCGTCGTCGGCCAGTGACAAAACGCTCAGGGCCACCGTGGCACACCACGCGGCTGAATCGTAGACGTCAATGTCGGCCACCGTCCCGGTGCGCATGGACTGCACTGTGCGCCACTGCATGATGTAGTCCATGCCGCCGTGGCCACCGTTGGCGGCGGCGTCCTCGCCCACCCTCTTCCACAGTCAGTGGTCGAACTTCCTCCGGGACGGGGCCAAGTCCGCCCAGTTGTGCCCGCCATGATCGGGCTCCATGTAGACGCGGGCTCCCGTGCTGCCGCCACCGGCGTGGTCTTCAAAAATGCCGCGGCTGCCGGCAAGGCTGTTAATGCGGCTGTACGGGCGCTGGGTGGAGACGTCATGTTCGGCCCTGATGATCCGGGCCTTGTCGGTGCTGATCAAGCACGTGACCAGGTCACCGTTGAGATATTCCACATTCCAGGACCTGTGCCCCTTGGGCACAAAACGGGCACGGTAGTCAGCCAAGTCTTTGGGTGGTGTTGCCGTGGCGCAGAGGGTCTTCATCCGGTCGCCGCGGTTGATGTCCATGGCCGCGGCAATCGGGGCCAAGCCGTGCATGGCGTAGAAGCTGGCCGTGCTGCGCGTGTGCCATTTACGGCGCCAGTCATCCGTGTAGTAGCAGTCGGCAAACAACAGGTCGCGCAGATCGTGCAAGTAACCGCCGTGGCCATGCGTCACGTCACCAAAAACGCCCTCGTGGGCCATCTTCAACATGGCCGGCTCATTGCGGCCGTAGCTGCAGTTCTCAGCCGGCATCAGGTGCTTGCGGGTCTTCTCGGACGTGTCAACCAGGTCCCACAGCTCAGCCAGCTCAGTGGCGACGGGCAATTCCACCATGACATGGGCGCCGGCCAGCATGGCGGCCTTGCCTTGTTCGTGGTGGAACTCCCACGGTGTGGCGATGTAGACCAGGTCCAGGTCCATCTCGTTGGGCATTTGTTTGTAGGAGTCAGCGGTGCCGCCATACTCGGCGGGCCGGGGGCGGCCCTTGGAGACAAAGCTGCTGGCTATATTGGTGGCTCGGCTTTTGCGGATGTCGCATACCGCCACCACCGTCGCACCGGGCACTGCCGCCCAGCCGATGCTCAAGCTATTTCCGCGGTTGCCTATGCCAATCACGCCAATGCGGACAGTTTGATGGCGTTCAAAGAGAACGCCAATCATGGTTTCCTGGCCGTGCGGGCATACTAGGGGGCTCCTGTTGGCCAGGCATATGGCGCCATTTGGCGCCATAGCTGCCATTAATCCTGTTGCCGGAGCACCGCCCGGAACCGTCCGTCCACAAGCCGCGGATAGTTGAACCATGCGCAATCCTCCTGCACGAATCCCAGCCCGCAGCCATGCTGCTGAAGGGGGCTGGATTGGTGTGGTGGCGCCCAAGAACGTGACTCAAGTCAAACTTGCAAGCACTGATCGGAATTGTCAATAATTGATAGATACTTACCTAGAACATGCAATATCATTCAGTCAATTTGAAACACTTTCTCACAGGCGCCACCCTCACCCCATACGGGCGGTAGGCCGGCCTGCAGGGAAGGCCAAAGAATGTTATGGACAACTATCGCGACGCGGGGATTTTATGGAAAGGCAATATGCCATGCGGCCGGGTGGCGCGGGGAAGAGGTTGCGCCAGGCAATGAATATGATCGCCCCACGCAATGATCAGTTCATGATCGAAATAAATTCCCGGTCGGCCCTGGGCTCGAATTCGCCCGGAAATCCTGGACGTACCGCCTGAACTTGTTCGTAAATAATTGAAATTGGGTGAAAAATCATCAGATGTTTCATCACTAGGACGTTCAGCAGCAGGCGAAGCACATGTGGCGGCACACCCCTCATCGGGCGCCGGACTAGCCGTAAAAGAGCCGCTCGAACACGGCGCGGGCCCGTCGGGTCAAGCCCAGATACTCTTCCTCGAACGCAGCCGCATGACCCGGCTCATAGCCGCACCAGCGGGCCACGGCTTCCAAATCACGCCGCGCCAACGGCAAAAGATCGGAGGTGTTGCCCGTCCACATGACGTTGGCATTGCGGATTTTTCCGGCCAGGCGCCAGGCCGCCTCGAGAAGGGCCGCATCGGCGTCGTCAACCAATCCCAGCGAATGGGCGGCATGGAGCGCCGGCAGGGTGTGGGTGGTGCGCAGGGCCGCATGTTCATGGGCGTGCTGCAATTGCCACAGCTGAACGAGCCATTCAACATCGCTCAGTCCCCCGCGGCCCAGCTTCACGTGCCTTGCCGGATCCGCACCGCGCGGCAGCCGCTCAGATTCCATCCTGGCCTTGATGCGCTTGATCTCGCGCAAATCAGCCTCGGCCAGTGCCAGCGGGTAGCGAATGGGATCGGCCATGGCCACAAAGTCCCGCGCCAAGTCATCCGCCCCTGCCATGGGCCGTGCACGCAGCAACGCCTGCGCTTCCCAGGCCGATGACCAGCGGGTGTAGTACTCCTGGTAAGCCTCCAGGGAGCGGACCAGGGGCCCGTTGCGGCCCTCGGGGCGCAGATCGGCATCCACCTTCAACACCCGTTCGGCCTGGATGGCGGGACGTACGGGCGCGGTCAGCAGTGCCGTCATCTTTTGCACGATCGCCTTGGCCTGCCCGGTTGCCTCGCCCGCCAGCTCCGGGGACAGGCCCTCAACCGGCCGGTGCACAAAGAGCACGTCGGCGTCTGAACCGTAGCCAATCTCGCGCCCGCCCTGACGGCCCATGGCCACCACCAGAACTTGCGTGAGTGTCTCGGCGCCCGCATAGACTGCCGCTTCGGCCACCATGAGAGCACCCAGCACGGCAGCCCTGTCAGAGTCGCTGAGCGCCTCGGCCACGGCCTCCTGGCTCAGGAGGCCGCAACTGTCGGCGATGGCAACCCGCAATATTTCGCGTTGCCGGATCAGCCGGATGAGGCGGATGGCATCCGTGGATTCGGTGTGGCGGGAGATCGTGGCCTGAATCTCGCTCCATTGCGCCTCAAAGGTTTGCGGCACCAGTTCCTTGTCATTGCCCAGCCACGCCGTGGCCTCCGGGGAAACCACCAGCAAATCCGTCACCAGGCGCGAGCTGGAGAGCAGGTGGCACAAGCGTTCCGCCGCGGCCTGGTGGTCGCGCAACATGCCCAAATACCAGTGCGAAGTCCCCAACGCGTCACTCACCCGGCGGAACGCCAGCAGGCCGGCGTCAGGGTCCACGCCGTTGGCCAACCAGCCCAACAGGACAGGCAGCAGCTGGCGCTGCAGGGAAGACCGGCGGCTCACACCGGCCGTCAACGCCGCAATGTGCCGCGCCGCCCCGGCCGCGTCCCGGTAGCCGAGGGCTGCAAGCCTGGCCTTGGCCGCATCCGTGGTCAGGGCTGCGTCCTCAACGCTGAGGTGCGCGGCGGAGGCCAAAATGGGGTGGTAAAAAATCCGCTCGTGCAACGAACTCACGGAACGCTTCACCTTGGTCCACTGCTCCAGCAGGGAGTCGGCACTGGGCCGCCGCAGGCTCAAGGGCCCCGCGACCGCCCTGCCCAGGGCGCGCAACTGGTCCTGCGCCGTGGGCATGAGATGGGTGCGGCGCATCTGCACCAGCTGGATGCGGTGCTCCAGAACGCGCAGGTAGGTGTAGTGGTCCAGGAGCTTCGCGGCGTCCGTGCGGCCAATGTAGCCGGCATGGGTCAACGCCTCAATGGCCGAGGTGGTGGCCCGGACCCGGATGCCCTCGTCGGTCTTGCCGTGGACCAGCTGCAGCAGCTGGACGGTAAATTCAACATCCCGCAAGCCGCCCCGGCCCAGCTTGATCTGGCGGCCGGCGTCGGCATCGCGAATATTTGCCGTGACGCGACGGCGCATGGCCTGCACCGATTCAACAAAACCGTCGCGTTCCGACGACGTCCAGATCAGCGGCGAAACAGCCTGCTCGAACTCCTGGCCCAGAGCCTGGTCCCCGGCGATGGCCCGGGCCTTGAGCAGGGCCTGGAACTCCCAGCTTTGCGCCCACCGCTGGTAGTAGGCCAGGTACGAATCCAGCGTCCGCACCAGCGGGCCGTCCTTGCCCTCAGGCCGCAGATTTGCATCGACCTCCCACAACCCCGGCTCGCGTTCGGGGGCGTAGATGATTTTCGAGACGGCACCCGCCAGGGCATTGCCCACAGCCACTGCCTGCCCCTCATCCACATCGTCATGCGGTCCGGGCGAATCTGTGAGGCCAATGATATACATGACGTCGACGTCGGAAATGTAGTTCAGTTCCCGCGCCCCGCACTTGCCCATGCCCACAATGGCCAAGCGCACCCGTGCCACCAGAGCCTCCCCCAGCGTTGCCCCAACCTCGTTCCGGGCAACCGCCAGCGCAGCGTCCAGGGCGGCAGCCGCCAGGTCCGCCAGCTCCGCCCCCACCAGTGGCATGATGGCCTGCGGGGACGCGGCGCTCAGGTCCCGCATGGCCAATTCGCACAGGTGCCGCCGGTACGCGGTCCGCAGGGCTATCCGCGCCTCCGTGCCGTCAAGACGGGCCGTTGGCATGCTCGACGCCGGGTCGGCGCCCACGGCGCGCAGCAGGGACGCCCGCAATGGTTGCGCGGGCACGGCCACCGGTTCCGGGGAGGGGGCGGCGTCCAAAACATCAAGATGTTCCGGATGCCTGATCAAAAACTCGGCCATGGCCTCCGAGGCGCCCAAGAGCCTGAACATGGGCTCATTGGAAACCCGCAGGCCCGAGGCCGGGTCCAGCACCCGGAGTTTGTCGTAGCTTTCGGGGACGGCACTGAGCAGCCGCACCAACGATTGCAGCGCCAGATCGGGGTTGTCGGCAACTGAGAGTGCCTCCAGCAAGGCTGTTTGGTCCAGGTCCGCCAGTTCGGCGAAGCCCAGGAACCTTTCACATTTTTCCAGGTCGGAGAAGCCCCGGGAGATCAGGGTGCGGGTGAGCGAGCTCATGGCAGGACTTAGAGTATCCCCAGGTAGCGGTTAATCTCGTACGGGGTGACCTGCAGGCGGTACTCCTGCCATTCGTCGCGCTTGTTGCGCAGGAAGTTTTCAAACACCTGCTCGCCCAGGATTTCGGGCATGAGCTCGGACTCCTCCATCTGGCGCACGGCGTCGTGCAGGCTGGAGGGCAGCGGGTCGTGCCCCATGAGCCGGCGTTCGGCATTCGTGAGCAAGCTGACGTCTTCCACCGCGGCCGGCGGCAGTTCGTAGCCTTCCTCGATGCCCTTCAGGCCCGCACCCAGCAGCACGGCGTACGCCAGGTACGGGTTGGCGGCCGAATCGATGCCCCGGTATTCCAGGCGCGCGGCCTGACCCTTGCCCGGCTTGTACAGCGGAACGCGCATCAGGGCGGAGCGGTTGTTGTGGCCCCAGGAGACGTAGCTGGGGGCTTCTCCCCCGCCCCAGAGACGCTTGTAGGAGTTGACAAACTGGTTGGTGACGGCCGTGAATTCGGGGGCGTGCTTGAGAATGCCCGCCATGAACTGCCGCGCCGTCTTGGACAGCTGGTATTCGGCACCGGGTTCGTGGAAGGCATTGCTGTCGCCCTCAAACAAGGAGAAGTGCGTGTGCATGCCGGAGCCGGGGTGGTCTGAGAACGGCTTGGGCATGAACGTGGCGTAGGTGCCCTGCTGGATCGCCACCTCACGGATGACAGTGCGGAACGTCATGATGTTGTCGGCCGTCTGCAGGGCGTCGGCGTAGCGCAGGTCAATCTCGTTTTGGCCGGGCCCGCCCTCGTGGTGGCTGAACTCCACCGAGATGCCCACATCTTCGAGCATGGTGACGGCTGTGCGGCGGAAGTCCTGGGCCACACCGCCGGGAACGTGGTCGAAGTAGCCTGCCTGGTCCACAGGGACGGGGACTCCGTCAGGGCCGGGCTTGTCGGATTTGAGCAGGTAAAACTCAATTTCCGGGTGGGTGTAGCAGGTGAAGCCCATATCCGCGGCTTTCGCCAGGGTGCGCTTGAGAACGTTGCGGGGATCCGCTGCCGAGGGTTCGCCGTCGGGCGTCAGGACGTCGCAAAACATGCGTGAGGTCTGCTCGGTGGCACCGCGCCACGGCAGGATCTGGAACGTGGACGGGTCAGGCTGGGCCAGCATGTCTGATTCAAAGACCCGGGCCAACCCTTCAATGGCCGAGCCGTCGAAGCCCAGGCCCTCCTCAAAGGCGCCTTCCACTTCGGCCGGGGCCAGTGCCACCGATTTCAGGCTGCCCACCACGTCCGTGAACCACAGGCGCACAAACCGCACGTCGCGCTCTTCAATGGTGCGCAACACAAATTCCTGCTGACGGTCCACGTACGTGCCTCTTTCCCTCTAGAACTCTCGCACAGCAGCGCACCGGGGGTCCGGCCCGCAGCGAGCGGGTTGGCGGGCACGTATGTTGCCCGCAGTGCCTACTCTACTAAGGACTGAGGTCCCGTTTGCTCAATTCGCGCCCCGACTCGTAATAAGCTGGTTGCCATGGCACCCTCAAGCACCCCTGATTCGTCCGTGTCCGCCGAGCTGGCGGCTCCCTATGGCTCCGGAGCCAAGGACCCAAGCGCGTCCCCGGCTGCGGGAATCCCCGCAACTGCGGCCAGGGTGCGCACCCACCACCTGCAGGCTGCCAAGCTTGCCGGCCGAAAGTTCGCCATGTTGACGGCCTACGACCAGTACACGGCCCAAATTTTTGACGAGGCCGGGATCGAGGTGCTGCTCGTTGGGGATTCAGCGTCCAACAACGTGTTGGGCAACGAGACCTCACTGCCCATCACCCTGGATGAAATGATCATCTTCTCCCGAGCAGTCACGGCCGGCGCCAAGCGCGCCCTGGTGGTGGCGGACCTGCCGTTTGGCAGCTACGAACAATCCCCCGAACAAGCCATCGCCTCCTCGGTGCGCCTGATGAAGGAAGGGCTGGTGCACGCGGTGAAGATGGAGGGCGGCGCCTACTATGCACCCACCGTCCGGGCCCTGACCCAGGCCGGCATCCCCGTCATGGCCCACATCGGCTTCACCCCGCAAAGCGAGCACATGCTGGGCGGCTACCGGGTCCAGGGCCGTGGCGAAATGGCACAGGCCATGGTTGACGACGCCGTAGCCCTCACCGAGGCCGGCGCATTCGCCGTGTTGATGGAAATGGTCCCGGCCGCCACGGCCGTTGCCGTTGATGCCGCCATTGCCGCACCCACTGTGGGGATCGGGGCCGGCAACAGCACCACGGGGCAGGTCTTGGTGTGGCAGGACATGGCAGGTTTGCGCACGGGCAAGATGGCCAAATTCGTCAAACAGTACGCACAGATGCGCACCATCCTCTCCGACGCCGCCAAGGAGTACGCCGACGAGGTCCGGTCCGGCGTGTTCCCGGGTCCGGAACACACCTTCTAAAAAAGATCTGTGACGCACTTGTTGCACGAAACCAGCACCAGAAAGCGCTTTCCCGTGCAACAACTGCGTCACAGAATGGTGGGGAGGATGGCAGGGCGGGCTAGTCTTCCTCGTCCTCATCCAAAGCATCGGCGGCTTCATTGCGTTCGCGCACCTTGGCCAGTGCCGCTTCAGCCTCTTCCCGGGTCTCGTAGGGACCAATCAGGGAACGCCAGCCTGATTGGGCGTCCTTCTCCACTTGATGGGTTTCCACGTTGTACCAGTACTGCGTCATGGTGTTCTCCTGAGGTTTTGTGTGCGCCGGCACGTTCGGCCCGTAGCGCTCATCTTAGGCCCACGCCGGGCCCGGAGGCACCAGCCAGCACGGGCCGTCCGCAAACACTTATAGAATGGTTTCATGTCTTCCACAGCACTCAAGGCTCCCCTGGGCAAGCTTGTCCCGGGCACCATCAGCCCCCAGCTCCCCGTCCCGCACACCATTCCGCGCCCCGAATATGTGGGCAAGGCCGGCCCGGCCCCCTTCAAGGGTTCGGAGGTCAAGGACGCTGAAACGCTGGAGAAGATCCGCATCTCGTCCAAGATTGCAGCCCAGGCCATTGTGGAGGTGGGTAAACACATTGTTCCCGGTGTCACCACAGACGCCCTTGACCGCATTGGGCACGAGTTCCTGCTGGATCACAAGGCGTACCCGTCAACGCTGGGCTACAGGAGCTTCCCGAAGTCCCTGTGCTCCTCCATCAATGAGGTCATTTGCCACGGCATCCCCGATTCCACTGTGGTTGAGGACGGCGACATCGTCAACATTGACATCACGGCGTTCAAGAACGGCGTGCATGGCGACACCAACTGGACCTTCATGGTGGGCGACGTCGATGAGGAGTCGCGCCTGCTGGTGGAACGGACCCGGGAATCCCTCAACAGGGCCATCAAGGCAGTGGCGCCCGGGCGTGAAATCAACATCATTGGCCGGGCCATCGAATCCTACGCCAAACGTTTTGGCTACGGCGTGGTCCGCGACTTCACCGGCCACGGGGTGGGCGAAGCGTTCCACACGGGCTTGATTATTCCGCATTATGACGCGGCTCCCGCCTACAACACTGTGCTGGAGG
This sequence comes from Specibacter sp., assembly GCA_039932175.1. Taxonomy (GTDB): domain Bacteria; phylum Actinomycetota; class Actinomycetes; order Actinomycetales; family Micrococcaceae; genus Specibacter. The sequence continues at coordinate 5,465 of JBDTQM010000090.1, read as the reverse complement.
AGGGAATGGTGTTTACTATCGAACCCATGCTTACTCTTGGCTCCATTGAATGGGACATGTGGGCCGATGACTGGACAGTTGTCACCCGCGACCGGAAGCGGACCGCCCAGTTTGAGCACACCATGGTGGTTACCGCCACGGGTGCCGAAGTTCTCACCCTGCCGTAAAACGCCGCATCCGTTTGGCCGGCTGCCCTGACGATGGGCGGGTTCGGCCAGGTTCGGCAGCCTGATCCAGCCTTCTCATTTTCTATTTTTTGGAGCCTGCATGTCTAAGAAGCACTCACCCAGCACCACTGTTATTGGCGTCGACATTGGTGGCACTGGCATCAAGGGCGGCATTGTTGACCTGCACAGCGGCGAGGTTCTGGGCGACCGCTACAGGATCCCCACACCCAGCCCGTCCACTCCGCGGGAAGTGGCCAAGGTGGTCAAGGCAATCGTCGAAGAACTGATGACCCGTCCGCACGCCCCCAGCAAGGACGCCCCCGTGGGCATCACGTTCCCGGCCATCATTTCCCACGGCGTGGCGCGCTCGGCAGCCAATGTGGACAAGTCCTGGATTGACGCCGATGTGGACGCCATCTTCACCGAAGAGCTGGGCCGCGACGTGCAGGTCATGAACGACGCCGACGCCGCCGGACTGGCCGAGGCCCGCTACGGTGCCGGCAAGGATGTCAAAGGCACGGTCCTGGTCATCACCCTGGGCACGGGCATCGGCTCGGCGTTCATTTTCAACGGCAAGCTCATCCCCAATGTTGAACTGGGCCACCTGGAACTGGACGGCTTCAACGCCGAGACCAAGGCCTCCGCCAGCGCGCGTGAGCGCGATAACTTGAGCTGGGACGAATACTCCGTGCGCCTCCAGCGCTACTTCTCCCACGTGGAGTTCCTGTTCTCCCCCGAACTGTTCATCATTGGCGGCGGCATCTCCAAGCGCAGCGAGGACTACCTGCCGCAGCTGAACATCAACACCAAGATCATTCCCGCCGAGCTGGCGAACAACGCAGGCATTGTGGGCGGGGCCCTGCAGGCTGCCGTGCACTTCAAGCTGACCAAGTAGCAGTGGCCGCCAGTGCCGCTGCCGCCGGGTACGCAGTGGTGGTCAACTTCTCGGCGGAACTGACGGGGCCAGTCAGGTTGTGCGGGGCATGGCCGACGACGGCGGGACAGCCGTCGCCGTGCAGGCTGACGTCAGCGAGACCTCGGACGTGCTGTGCCTGTTCGAGCCGGCCGAAACGCTGGGGCTGTGATGTCCGTGGACAACAATGCCGGGATCACCGGCATCCTGATTGGGCCGTTGCTTGATGTTCCCACCGACACCGTCAAGCGGATGCTGGAAGTCAATGTTGGCGGTGTGGTGTTCATGTGTCAGGAGGCCCAACGGCGCATGTCCACCAGCGCCGGAGGCCGCTGCGGCAGCGCCCGGCATCCGGGTCAATGCTGTGTCCTCCGGCAGCACCAACACGGGCCTGCACGCAGCAGCGGGCATGCCCGACCGAGTGGCAAGCCTGAACCACCTCATAACGATGTGACGCGGCGGTGAACCCGCGGAAGTTGCCGCAGCTGTGCTGTGGCTTCTGGGCGATGAGTCTTCCTATGTCACAGGAGCGGTCCTGCCCGTGGCGGGCGGGCGCTAGCTAACTAACAGCCGGGCTGGATTCCTTGGGCGGCTGTTGGGCCGCCGCCTCCGATTCGCAGCGCAGCGTTGCAATGGCGCTCTCAAAGTCCTCGAGCGATTCAAAGTCCTGATAGACGCTGGCAAACCGCAGGTAGGCCACCAGGTCCAGCCGTTGCAGCGGCGCCAAGATGGCAAGCCCAACATCATTGGCGTCAATTTCGGCAGCGCCGCTGGCCCTGATGGACTCTTCAACTTCCTGGGCGAGCTTCGCCAGATCGTCGTCGGTGACCGGCCTGCCCTGGCATGCCTTGCGGACCCCGCTGATGATTTTGCTCCGGCTGAACGGCTCGGCGACCCCCGACCGTTTCGTCACGGAGAGGCTGGCCGTTTCCATGGTGCTGAACCGGCGGCCGCATTCGGTGCACTGCCGGCGGCGCCGGATGGAGGACCCGTCGTCGGACAGGCGGGAGTCAACCACGCGTGAGTCGGGATTACGGCAAAACGGGCAGTACATGCATGTCCCTTCGGGTCCTGAATAGTCCCAGTGTAGAACCAACTGCTGTGAAACTACAATCGTGTAATTACCACAACTTCACCCGGCTGTCCAGAGTCCTGGGCAACAGGGTCAGGGAAAACGCACGGCCACGGCATCGCCGTGGGCGGGCAGGCCCTCAGCCTTGGACAAAGTGATGACGTGCCCGGCCACCTGGGCCAAGGCATCCTTGTTGTAGTTGATCACCTGGACGGCGCGCAGGAAAGTGGTGACATTCAAGCCCGAGGAGAAGGCGGCCGTGCCGCTGGTGGGCAGCACGTGGTTGGAACCTGCACAGTAGTCGCCCAGGCTGACGGGGCTGTAGTCGCCCACAAAAATGGCTCCGGCATTGGTGATTTGGGCGGCCACCTCGGCAGCGTTCTCCGTGACCACTTCCAGGTGCTCGGCGGCGTAGGCGTTGCACACAGCCACGCCCTGTGCAAGATCATCCACCAAAACAATGCCGGACTGTACGCCGCGCAGTGCCGTTTCAACCCGTTCCCGGTGGGTTGTGAGGGCCACCTGGCGCACCAATTCGGCCTCAACGGCGTCAGCCAGGCCGGTTGAGGTGGTGACCAGGACGGAGGCGGCGTTGGGATCGTGTTCGGCCTGGCTGATCAAGTCGGCTGCAACAAAAACGGGGTTGGCGCTGTGGTCGGCCAAGACTGCGATTTCGGTGGCGCCGGCTTCGGAGTCAATTCCCACAACACCCTTGACCAGTCGCTTGGCCGTGGCAACGAAAATGTTGCCGGGACCTGTGACCACGTCCACCGGTTCCAGCGCTTCTCCCCCGCCGTTGGCGGTGGTGCCGGCCGGCACACCATAGGCAAAGGCCGCGATGGCCTGCGCGCCGCCCATGGCATAGACCTCATCGATGCCCAGCAGTGCGGCGGCCGCCAGCACTGTCAGATCCGGCAGCCCACCAAACTCTTTTTGCGGCGGCGAGGCCAGCGCCACCGACCCCACGCCCGCGGCCAGTGCGGGAACCACGTTCATGATCACCGAGGACGGGTAGGCGGCCAGGCCGCCCGGAACATACAGGCCCACGCGGCGGACGGGAATCCAATGGGAGGACACCACGGCGCCGTTGGCCACAGGGAAGTCAACGTTGGCAGGTTTTTGGGCCCGGGCGAAGGCCTTGGCCCGGGCAATGGACTCCTCAAGGGCCGCACGCACCTGCGGATCCAATGATTGCAGTGCTTGTGCCAGCGCCGCGGCCGGGACGCGCGGGTGCTCCTGGCTGACGCCGTCGAACTTCTCCGCCAACTCCGCCAGGGCCACGTGGCCGCGCTGTCGGACATCGGCGATGATGCCGGCCACGGCGTTCTCAGCCGTGGTGACTGTGGACTGGGCTGTTCGGGGAACTGCTTTTTTGAGTTCCGCCAAGGTCAGGGTGCGCCCGCGCAGGTCTGTGCGGTTCAACGTCAGGGGGGCCACTGGAGATTCAAGGTTGCTCACAACAGCCCAGTTTACCCGTTGCCTGCGCGGCTGCCTCGCATCATTTCACAATGTGGGAACTGGCGGGTTCGTCAAGGCTGGCCAATGGCTGCCCGGGCCCACCGGGCGCCGACGGTGTGACGGCCGGGTGCGTGCCGTAGCTGAACAGTTGTGCCATGAACGCCGTGATGACCCCTGCCAACGGCCACAGGATGAGCACTGTTGCGGACCTGAGCGAAAACACCATGCTGGGGTGCGGCAGGTTGTTGGCCGGGGTGTGGAACAGGTCCCCGGCAAAGACGCCTATCCGCCAGGCAAGCACAGAACCCGCAAAGCCGCCCGCCACCATCACGGCAAAGGCAGCTGCGGGCAGGGGCCCGTGGGGCGCCGCGCGCCGTTGCCGCAGCAACCACACGGCACTGAGAATGCCGCCCACCACCAGCAGGACGGCAAGGACGGCGTCCCTGGGGAGCCACACTGTGTAGTCTTCACCATCACCGTAAAAGGCTCCCCCCGGTGCCAGCAGCCACCAGGCAACGCCCAGCAGGACGCCCAGTACCGCCGAGCAGCCCAGGCCGTGGCGCCAATGGGTTTTGGCGTCCTGGTCCTGCAGGGCGAAGCGGCGCGGCCGTGCCGACTCACCCCTGCGCAGCGCACTGCGGGAGAGTTGGGCGGAAACTGGCGCTGGCGTATCGAGGACCGCCGGATGCTGCGGAGGGTTCTCACTCATGAATTAACCGTAACCGTTGTTGGATGCCCATCAGCCTTCCAGGCAGGTGGGCCCCAGGAGGACCTTCAGGTCGCCAAAGAGTGAAGGCGTGGGATTGATCCTGTGGTGCAGCGGCAGCTTCATGACTTTCACTGAACGGCTGCCGGTCAGGTGCATTTTGACCTCGGTGTTGCCGCGGTGGTCGCCCAGGATGGACTTGAGCGCCAGCAGCACCTGCTCATTGGCCTTGTGTTCGGGCATGGAGATAACCAGCGGCCCGGACAGGCCCTCACTGAGGTCCGGCACGCTCAGCTCCATGGCGTTCAGGGTGATGGCGCCGTCGTCGCGCTTTTGCAACCTGCCCTTGACCACCACAATCAGGTCCTCGGCCAGGACGTTGGCGATGGGCCCATACACTTGGCCAAAGAACATGACCTCCACGGAGCCGCCCAGGTCCTCAATTTCGCAGCGCGCGTACGGGTTTCCGCTGCTCTTGGCAATGCGCCGCTGCAGATTGGTGATCATTCCCGAAATGGTGATGATGTGCCCGTCCTGCGGGCCGTCGTCGGCGAGCAGCTGCGTAATGGAAATGTCAGCGTTCTGGCTCAGCACCCCTTCCAGGCCGCGCAGCGGATGGTCGGAGACGTACAAGCCGAGCATGTCGCGCTCAAAGGCCAGCTTGTCTTTCTTCTCCCATTCGGGCAGGTCCGGGATCTCGGTGATCAGGGCGGACTCCGGTTCGGCGTCGCCGCCCATTCCGGCGAACAGGTCAAACTGCCCCACGGCCTCGTTGCGCTTGATGGTGATGACCGAATCCACTGCTTCTTCGTGGATCATGGCCAGGGCGCGCCGGGGATGGCCCAGCGAATCGAAGGCGCCGGCCTTGATGAGCGACTCAATGGTGCGCTTGTTGCACACAACGGCAGGGACCTTCATGAGGAAGTCGGAGAAGTTCTCAAAGTTGCCGCGCTCCACCCTGGATTCCACCAGCCCGTTGACAACGTTGGCGCCAACGTTGCGGATGGCACCCATCCCGAAGCGGATGTCGGTGCCGATGGGGGTGAAGTTCAACGCCGATTCATTGACGTCCGGGGCCAGCACGGTAATGCCCATGTGGCGGCATTCGTTCAGGTACAGTGCCAGCTTGTCCTTGTCGTCGCCGACGCT
>JBDTQM010000089.1:0-14721 GCA_039932175.1 Specibacter sp. | reverse complement strand
GCTGAAAAGAATACAAAACGGCTGCGCTGCCGTTTTGGCCAGGTGCCCCAAATGGTCACGTGGGCTGCTCTGAATATTCCTGACCACCATCCCCAGAGTTTCCACCCTGGTCGCGGATGTCATCATCGCCGAAACCGGTGCGGACATGAACACCTTCGAAACTCCGGGGCGGCTGGCATCCTGACTCACCATATTTTCGTATTTAGGAGTTGGGCGTCGCCCGGATGTCCTAGGGACCATGGATCCAGCGTCTGGCCCTGACCGCCATCGCGGACGCCGCCACGGCGCTGATGGACCACGGCGCCCTCCCGGAAAAGCACCCGCCCCCTGAATTAATCTCCGGTGGCCGCGGGTTAGTGGCCGGTGAAGCCCGGCTTTCGCTTAGCTGTGAACGCGGCAAATCCCTCGGCGTAGTCGGCCGTTGCCGACAGCTCCGCCTGAGCCTGGCTTTCAAGTGCGACAGCGTCCCACAGTCCCAGCCTGCGGTCGCGAATGTGTGCCACGAGCGTTTTGCTGGCGTTGAACGCCAAGGTGGGCCCGTTGGCTGCCGTGGCTGCTGCCGCGCGGGTGAACTCCAGTAGCTCCCCTGCGGGCTTGGCCCGGCTGAACAGCCCGGATGCCACGGCCTCCGTGCCGCTGATCAACTCTGCCGAGTAGATCAGGTCCAGGGTGCGGTGCGTGCCGAGGCGTTCGGTAAAAAGCCAGTGCCCGCCGGAATCCAGGGTGGCCCCCAGATTGGCGAACGGGGAGCCGATCTTGGCGTTTTCCGCCACATACACCACATCCGTGGCCACCAGCAGACCCAACCCCACGCCTAGGCAGGCGCCCTGCGCTGCGGCAAAGGTGGGCGCCGGGAAGGCGGCCATTTTCTGCATGAGCGGCGCCAGCAGCCCATCGAGGTATCCGCTGACGTCGTCGGTTGCGCCGTCCACTCCTGCAATGTCACGCCCGGCGCAGAATGCCCGTCCCTCACCGCGCAGCAGCAGCGCCCGAACAGTACCCTCCCCAACTGCGGCCGCGGCGCCGTCGTACGCGGCACTCAGCTCCCCGAGCGCCACCTCATTGAGGGAGTTGAGCTTCTCCGGCGCGTTCAGCACAATCTCGGCAATACCGCCGGCAATGGAAAGATCAATCAACTATGACTCCTGAAGGGTTGTGGGTACCGGCCGCCGGCGGCTAGCCGTCGTAGTCAACGGTGACTTCAGCCGTGGTGGGCCGCGACTGGCAGGTGAGGACGTACCCGTTGGCGATCTCATCCGGTTCGAGGGCATAGTTCTCCTCCATGTCCACCGTGCCGGAAACCAGTTTTGCCCGGCAGGTGCCGCACACTCCCCCGGCGCAGGCGAACGGCACGTCCGGACGCACCCGCAGGGCGGCGTTGAGAATGGACTCACGGGCGTGGACGGGGCTGAGGACATCCGCCGTGAGCCCGTCAAGGGTGAAGGTGATCTTGTTGTTCGCGGTGGATTCATCCACCAGCACAGGCCGGCCGATTTGGCCTTCGGGTGTGTCGGGGCGACCCGTGGCGAACAGCTCAAAGCGGACCTTGTCGCGGGAAACACCGCGGGCTTCCAGCACGTCCCTGCACAGCTGCACCAGTTCGAAGGGGCCGCAGAGGAACCATTCGTCGACGTCGTCAGCGTGGATGGCCGTCCCCAGCAGGGCCTCCAGCTTGTCGGCATCCAGGCGCCCGCTCATCAGCGGGGCTATGCGCTGCTCGCGGGACAGCACGTGGTGGAGGGCAAAGCGCTGTGGGTACCTGTCCTTCATGTCCGCCAGCTCCTCCAGGAACATGACGTCCATGGTGGCCTTGTTGGCGTAGACCAGGTCAAGGCTGGTCGCGCCTTCGGCCGCCAGCAGCGACTTTGCCAGGGCCATGACCGGTGTGATTCCGGAGCCGGCGGCGATGGCCACATAAGTCCCGGCACCGCGCCCCATGCTGTCAGGGTGGTTCATGCTGTTCAGGACGTTGGAGACGTCCCCGCCCTTGCCGCCGTGCTTGGAGACAAAGGCACCCATGGGGCTCATGACGTCCATGATGGCGCCGGCCGCCAGCTCCCGGTTGGCCCAGGTGGAGAATTCGCCGCCGATGTCTCGCTTGATGGCCACCCTGATTTCGGAGCTGCCGTCGGCGAACTGCACCGGCGCGGCGCAGATGGAATAGCTGCGCCGCACCTCGCGGTCCGTGCCGTCGGGGCCGGGCATCTGCACGCGCAGGGCCACGTATTGGCCGGGCAGGTAGTCATAGTAGCCGGACAGCTCTTCGGGCACGGCGAACGTAACCTCGATGGCATCCTCGGTGAGACGGCGAACCTCCGCGACGGTGAGCGTGTGGAACGAGGCCCGGCGCCGGGCTGCGGCATCAGTGGGAACTGTCATTAGTGCACCTTGAAGTAGTCAAAGGGTTCCTTGCAGTCCTGGCAGACATAAAGTGCTTTGCAGGATGTGGAGCCGAAGCGGGTGATTTCCTTGGTGTTCAGGGACTGGCATTGCGGGCACTTGACCTGCAGCGACAGCCGGACGGGGCCGCTGTGCCCCCCTGCGCTGGAGTGTCCGCTGGGCGGGGCGATCCCGTATTGAGACAGCTTGGACCGGCCCGCCTCGCTCATCCAGTCCGTGGTCCAGGCCGGGGCCAGCACCATGGCCACATCCACGCTGGGGTAGCCTGCAGCGGCGAACGCCGTGGTGAGGTCCTCGCGGATGGCGTCCATGGCCGGGCAGCCCGAATATGTTGGGGTGATGGTGATGTGCACGGCAGGCTTGCTCGAGGCGGCACCCGCCCCGCCTTCGTACACGTCAACGCTGCGCAGGATGCCGAGGTCGGCGATGGTCAGCACAGGAATTTCGGGGTCGCACACGCGCGCGGCGATATCCCACGCCTCTTGTTGGAGCGTCTGCATGACCATCACCAGCTGGCCCCGGGGAATTCCCGCGCCAGCACCTGCATCTCGGCCAGCAGGAATCCAAGATATTCGGAATGATGCCCGCGCCGGCCGCCGCCGGTGGCCATGGGGTGCCCGGAGACATCCAGTTCCGCCTCGGCCAGAATGGCTCCGGTGGACCGGTCAAACTCCGGCCTGAGGCGCGAAGGCAGCACGCCTGCCGTGCCCAGCCGCGCCGTCAGCTCATCGTCTTCGAACAGTTCGCCGACGAACGGCCACATGATCTTCAAGCCTGCCTCCATGCGGACCCGCGATTCGGCGGTGCCCCCGGCCAGGCGCAGAACCCACTGTGCGCTGTGGTCCAGGTGGTAGTCCACTTCCTTGACAGCCTTGGCCGCGATGGCGGCCAGCATGGGGTCGCTGGATCCGGTGAGCGCCTGATAGAGCGGGAATTGGTAGTTGGCCGCAATGAACTGCCGGGCAATGGTGGCAGCAAAGTCGCCGTTGGGCTGCTCAAACAGGTGCGCGGAGCGGAATTCCGGCTCGCGGCGGAAGTAGGCCAGCTCGTCCTCGCTCTTGTCCCAGGCGGCGCCGGCGTAGGTGAGGAAGGACCGGGCATGGCCCAGCTGGTCCAAGGCGATGTTGCCCAGTGCCACGTCCTCCTCCAATTCGGGGGCGCGGGAGATCCAATGGCCCAGCCGCTGGGCCAGGATCAGTGCATCGTCACCGAGGCGCAGCGCATACTCGGCAACGTCCTCCCCGGGCTTTGCCGTGCCTTCTGCTGCGGCCAGCGCAATGTCCTCTGGACGGAGCGCGAAGCCGGGGGTGATGCGGGTCGCGGAGGCGGAGGAGTCCCCGGAAGGACCCGGTCCGGCCAAGGACCCGCTGCGAAGTGGCGGGGTTTGGGAACCGGCGGCAATCACAGGTGCTTCACCCCTTCGCTCTTGGTGTAATAGGTGGCGTGCCGGTAATCCTTGCCCTGCGGGGATTCGAAGAAGGAACCCTTGGAGTCCGGGTCCGAGGCGGCAATCGCGTCGGAAGGGACCACCCAGATGGACACGCCCTCGTTGCGGCGCGTGTACAGGTCGCGGGCGTTGCGCAGCGCCATGGAGGCGTCCGGGGCGTGCAGCGATCCGGCGTGGACGTGGCTGAGGCCGCGGCTGGAGCGGACAAAGACCTCCCACAGGGGCCAGCGGTGCGCGCCGGGGGCCGGCGTCGTGCTCGCGGGTGAATTTGATTCGGTCATGGTCAGGCAGCTGCTTTCCGGGAGTTCTTGGTGGCTTGCTTGGCAGCGTAGACGGCCGCGGCCTCACGCACCCAGGCGCCATCTTCGTGGGCGGAGCGGCGGCGCTCCATCCGTTGGGCGTTGCAGGGGCCCCGGCCGGCCAGGACTTCCTTGAATTCCGCCCAGTCAAGGGGGCCGTGCTCCCACTTCCCTGTTTCCTCATTGAAGCGGACCTCCTCGTCGGGCAGGGACAGCCCCAGCACCTTGACCTGCTCGGCCAGCATTCCCACAAAGCGGGAGCGGAGCTCGTCATTGCTGAAGCGCTTGATGTTCCAGGCCATGGACTGCTTGGAGTTGGGCGAATCATCATCGGGCGGACCAAACATCATCAGCGACGGTGCGTACCAGCGATTGACCGCGTCCTGGGCCATGGCGCGCTGTTCAGGGGTGCCGTTGGCCAGCTCAAGCAGGATTTCAAAGCCTTGGCGCTGATGGAAGGACTCTTCCTTGCACACCCGGACCATCGCCCGGGCATAGGGTCCGTAGGAGGCCCGGCATAGGGGCACCTGGTTGCAGATGGCGGCCCCGTCCACCATCCAGCCAATGGCGCCCATGTCCGCCCACGTCACCGTGGGGTAATTGAAGATGGAGGAATAGCGGGCCTTGCCAGCCACCAGCGCATCCATCATGTCGTCGCGGGAAGTACCAAGCGTCTCAGCCGCGGAGTACAGGTACAGCCCGTGGCCGGCCTCGTCCTGGACCTTCGCCATCAGAATGGACTTGCGCTTGAGGCTGGGCGCCCGGGTGATCCAGTTGGCCTCGGGCTGCATGCCGACGATCTCCGAGTGTGCATGCTGGGAGATCTGGCGCACCAGGGAGCGACGGTAGGCATCCGGCATCCAGTCCTTTGGTTCGACGCGGGAATCCTTGGCGATAATTCGGTCGAAATTTTCCTGGCCGGCCACGTCCGCTGCCGACGGGGTGCTTTCATTGGGGGCTTGCGCGGCATTCACGGGGGCGGACCGGACCCCGGATTTCATGTTCTGCTCCATGGCGACTCCTCGATAGTGCTGTTGGCATTATTTACCGACCGTTCGTTCAGGATATATTGTGACAGCCGTCTCGTCAATTTGCTGCCCGAGGATTGACAGATGGGTGTGAAAGGGTATTACCTAATGAACATTCGGTAAGATAACGTGAGGAGTGACACATGGCGTCAACTGACGCTGGGGCACAGCACCCGATCCTGCTGAAAGACTACGCGTCCGAATGGCTGGGCATTGAGGTGCTTGGCTTGGACGACGGCCACGCGAGCATAGCCATGACGTTGCGCCCGGAAATGATGAACGGCTTCGGCATCACCCACGGAGGCATGCTCTTCGCGTTTGCCGACACTGCCTTCGCACTGGCCTGCAACTCAGCCCGCGGCGACGACGGTTTCGTCACCGTGGCAACGGGTGCCGACGTCAACTTTCTCGCACCAACCCGCGCTGGCCAGCGGCTGACAGCCGTCGCCAGCCGCCGCCAGCAACAGGGCCGCAGCGGGCTGTACGACGTCCAGGTCAGTGCGGACGACGGCGGCACCCCCACCGTCGTCGCTGAATTCCGCGGCCGCAGCCGGACCATTCCCAACAGACACACGAATTGAAAGGTCCGTCTCACGATGACCGACACCACGTTGACCAGCACCACCAAAACTGACCCGTCCAAGCTGGACCCCGCCGAGCTCATGGGCCGTGACGAGTTGGAGGCCCTGCAGCTCACCCGGCTGAAACAAACCTTGACCTACGCCTATGACCGTGTGCCACTGTACAAGCGCAAGTTCGACGAAGCCGGCGTGCGCCCGCAGGACTTGAAGGAGCTGGCCGACCTGGAAAAGTTCCCCTACACCACCAAGGAAGACTTGCGGTTGGAGTACCCGTTTGGCATGTTTGCCGTGCCGCAAAGCGAGGTGGTGCGCATCCATGCCAGCTCGGGCACCACCGGGCGGCCCACAGTGGTGGGATACACACAAAACGACCTGAACGTGTGGGCGTCGCTGGTGGCCCGCTCCATGCGCGCCTCCGGCGTCAGGCCCGGCATGAAGGTCCACAACGCCTACGGGTACGGTCTGTTCACCGGCGGTCTGGGCGCCCACTACGGGGCCGAGGCACTGGGCACCACCGTCATCCCCATGTCCGGGGGCCAAACGGAGAAACAGATCCAGCTGATCCAGGACTTCAAGCCCGACGCCATCATGTGCACGCCCACCTACCTGTTGACCATCATGGACGCCATGATCCACCGCGGCATCGACCCCCGCGCCACCTCGCTGAAGTTTGCGGTCTGCGGCGCCGAGCCGTGGACGGAAGAGATGCGCCACGAACTGGAGCAGGGCCTGGGCCTGGACGCCTGTGACATCTACGGGCTCTCCGAAGTCATGGGCCCGGGCGTCGCCGGCGAATCCGTGGAAACCAAGGACGGCAACCACATCTGGGAGGACCATTTCCGCCCGGAGATCATCGACCCGTTTGACCACACCACTGTCCTGCCCGACGGACACAAGGGCGAACTGGTGTTCACCTCCCTGACCAAGGAGGCGCTGCCCATCATCCGGTACCGCACCAAGGACCTCTCCAGCCTGCTGCCGGGTACGGCCCGACCGTCGATGCGGCGGATGAGCAGGATCTCCGGGCGCAGCGACGACATGATCATTCTGCGCGGCGTCAACATGTTCCCGTCGCAGATCGAGGAGATCGCCCTGCGCATCCCGGCCTTCAGCCCCCACTTCCAGCTGGAGCTGACCCGCACGGGCCGCATGGATGCCATGACCATCCACATCGAACCCCGCGAGAACACCACGCCGGAGGATCGTGCCGCCGCCGCATTGGCACTAAAGACGCAGATCAAGATCCATGTGGGCTCCTCCTGCACCATCGACGTCGTCGAACCCGGCTCGCTGGAACGCTCCAACGGCAAGCTGCGCCGCATCTACGACCACCGCCCGAAGCGGTGATCGTTTCGTGAGAAACTAGGACCCATGCCCACAACAGCCACCAACACGCCCACCCCGGCCACCAAGCGTGGCCGGCCCGGCTACGACCAGCAGTCAGTGCTGCGCATTGCCGTCGACGTGTTCAACAAGCACGGCTACGAGGCCACGTCGATGGGCATCCTGGCCGGGCATCTGGGCATCTCAAAGTCGGCCATCTACCACCACGTCCCCTCCAAGGAGGAGCTGCTGCGCCTGGCGTTGGAGGAGGCGCTCGGTGGGCTGGAAGGGGTCCTCAAGCTCGACGGCGCCACCTCCGGCGCGCCGGATTCCCGCCTTGAGTTTGTGCTCCGGGGGACGATTTCGGTGCTGGTGGCACGGCTGCCGTTCGTCACACTGCTGCTGCGCCTGCGCGGCAACACGGAAATGGAACGCGAGGCCCTGGCCCGGCGCCGTGCTTTTGACCGCACCATCACCGGGCTCGTTGCGGCCGCCCAGGAAGACGGCTCGCTGCGCACGGACATCGCCCCGGGAACCATCACCAGGCTGCTGTTCGGCACCATCAACTCGATCGTGGAATGGTACCGTCCGGGAGGGGCGCTGTCCGCCGAAAAGCTGGCGGACGACGTGATCACCATGTCCTTCCAAGGGCTGCACCAGTAGCCGCCCCGGCACAGCCGCCGGTCCCGGACCCGGACACCCGTTTCGGCCGGAAAAGGCCGACTTCGCATTCGCGCGGATCCTTCCACCGTGTGATCAGCCGCCCCGGTGCCCTGCACGTGCGCGTCATGTCCTAACCGGCGGCAATGGACGGCGGCGGCCCGACGGCAAAATGCCGGGCCGCCGCCAAAGTCTCTGCGGTGCTCGATCAGCCGCTACTTGTAGAGGGTGTCTTGCTTTTCCACGAGTGTCAGGACATCGTAGGTGGCCACAATCTCGCCGTTCTGGTTGTGCAGGATCGCGTCCCAGCACACCTCGCCGTATTCGTCGGTGACGCGCGGGGTGATCTTCTTGGCCGTCAATGTTACCCGGATGGAGTCTCCTGCCGCCACGGGCGTGATGAAGCGCAATGATTCGAGCCCGTAGTTGGCCAGCACTGGACCCGGCGCCGGCTCCACAAACAGCCCGGCCGCCCAGGAGACCAGCAGGTACCCGTGGGCCACGATGCCCGGGAAGAACGGGTTCTTCTCCGCCGCCACCTCATCGGTGTGGGCGTAGAAGGTGTCGCCCGTGGAGTTGGCGAAGGCGGTGATGTCCTCCAGCGTGACCTGCCGCAGGCCCGAGACGAAGGCGTCGCCGATGCGCAGTTCGGCGAGCGACTTCCGGAACGGGTGGACGGCCCCTGCGACTGCCCCAAACTCTTCAGAGCCTGCCGCGATGCGGTCCGCACCCGTGTGCCACACGCCGGTCACGGCCGTGAGCATGTTGGGCGATCCCTGAATGGCGGTGCGCTGCATGTGGTGCTTGACGGAGCGGATGCCGCCCAGCTCCTCGCCTCCGCCGGCACGCCCCGGACCGCCGTGCACCAGGTGCGGCACAGGCGAGCCGTGGCCGGTGGAGGTGCGCGCGTCCTCGCGGTTGAGCACCAGCACACGGCCGTGGTGGGCGGCGATGCCGGTTACCAGGGCACGTGCAATGTCGGGGTCGTTCGTGCACACGGTGGCCACCAGCGACCCGGCGCCAAGCGCGGCGAGCCTGACGGCCTCGGAGACGTCGCCGCCGTGCGCATCGTAGCCAATCACGCTGGTGACGGGGCCAAACGCCTCCAGCCCGTGGACCTCGGGGGCTTCCGCATCGGCCCAGTTGAGCAGCACCGGGGACATGAAGGCCCCGTCGGCGACGGCGGCCACCGTGCCGTCCGCCCGGGTCACCCGGGGCGCATCGAGGGTGCCATAGACCAGTTCGCCGCCGGCTGCGATCATGGTCTCAACAGCGGCCCGCACGTCCGCCAGCTGCTCGAGTGAGGCCAGCGCGCCCATGGTGACGCCTTCGCCGCGGGGATCGCCCACGACCACACGTTCGGCGATGCGGGCACCAATTGCGTCAATCACGGCCTGGCGGAGTTCGTTGGGGACAATGGTGCGGCGAATGGACGTGCATTTCTGTCCGGCCTTGACCGTCATCTCTGTGACCACCGACTTGATGAAGGCGTCGAATTCCGGCGTTCCCGGGACGGCGTCGGGGCCCAGGATGGCCGCATTCAGGGAGTCCGTTTCCGAGGTGAAGCGGACGCCGCCACGGGCCACATTCGGGTGGTTCTTGAGCAGGTTGGCGGTGCTGGCAGAGCCGGTGAAGGAGACCATGTCACGGTAGTCGAGCTGGTCCAAAAGGTCCCGCGCGGAACCTGAAATCAGCTGCAGGGAACCGGCGGGCAGGATGCCGGATTCCACGATGGCGCGTACCGCGGCTTCGGCCAAATAGCCGCTGGGTGTGGCCGGCTTGACGATGGTTGGAACGCCGGCAATGAAGGCAGGGGCAAATTTTTCCAGCATCCCCCACACGGGGAAGTTGAAGGCGTTGATCTGCACGGCCACGCCCGGGATGCGGGTGTAGATGTGCTCGGCGATGAACGAGCCGTCCTTGCTCAGCACCTCCACGGGGCCGTCCAGGATGACGTTGGCGTTGGGCAGCTCACGGCGGCCCTTGGAGGAAAACGTGAACAGCACCCCAATGCCGCCGTCGATGTCCACCATGGAGTCGATCTTCGTGGCGCCGGTCCGGGCGGAAACTTCGTACAGTTCCTTGCGCCGGTCGTTGAGGTATTGGGCCAGTTCGCGCAGTTTCAGGGCCCGCTCGTGGATGGTGAGCCTGCCGAGTTCGGCCTGACCCGCTGTGCGCGCATGGTCGACGGCGGCGGCCAGGTCCAGCCCTTCGGCGGACACCCGGGCCAGGACCTCCCCCGTGCTGGCGTCGCGGGCGTCGGCGCCCTGGACGCCGTCGGCGGGGGTCCACCACGCGTCCAGGATGTAACTGGGGACCGTTTCAATTGACGTTGCAATGGCCATGGCCGGCACGTCCTTTCAGTGTTTGGCTTGGTGCGGGCATTTCGGCCCAGAGAAGTGATTAGTTCCAGTCAAAGAATCCGCGGCCGGTTTTACGCCCGAGTTCGCCGCGGGCCACCTTCTCGCGCAGGATCCGGGGCGGGGAAAACCGCTCGCCCAGCGTTGCCGACAGATAGTCGGCAATGCCCAGGCGCACGTCCAGGCCCACGATGTCCGTGGTGCGCAGCGGACCGGTGGGATGTTTGTAGCCGAGGACCATGGCGGCATCGATGTCCTCGGCGCTGGCCACACCTTCCTCCACCATGCGCATGGCTTCCAGCGCAATCGCCACGCCAAGCCTTGAGGAGGCGAAGCCCGGTGCGTCGTTGACGACGACGGCGGTCTTGCCCAGCGCTGCCGCCCAGCCACGGGCGGCGTCCACCAGCGCAGGCGCTGTCTGTTTGGCGACGACCACCTCGATCAGCGTTGACGCCGGGACAGGGTTGAAGAAGTGCAGGCCGATGAAGTTCTCGGGGCGCGCCAGCTCCGCGGCCAGGCCGGACATGGACAGCGAAGAGGTGTTGGAGGCCAGAAACGCGGCGGGTGCAAGGTTCTTTTCCACATTGTGCAGTGAGGTGACCTTCAGATCCCAGATTTCCGGCACCGCCTCCACCACCAGCCCACACGCGGCAAAGCCGGCGTAGTCGGTCGACACGGCCAGGCGTGCCAGGTGCTCCTGCGCACTACCGGGCAGCCCCCTTTCCACGGACTTTGCCACGGCGGACTCCACCCGGCCGCGCGCACCGGCGGCAGCCTCGTCGTCGCGCTCCACCACCAGCACCTGACAGCCCTGGATGAGGAAGGCATGCGCAATGCCAGCGCCCATGCGTCCGCCGCCCAAAACACCAACGAGTTGAGGGAGCGATGGCGCAAAGGCCCCCGAAAGTAAGGGAGCGTCGGGTGAGGGGGTCATTTCTTTTTCCTGTCCAGAAAGGCCTGCATGCGTTCAAACTTTGCGGGTGATTCAAACAATTCCGCCTGCGCCCGGTTGTCCACTTCAGGGTGGGCCTCGCGCGGTTCATGGAACACCCGTTTGGTGGTCTGCACGGCTAGGGGGTCCTGGGCGCAAATCCTGTCCGCCAGCGCATGCGCGGACGCCGCCAGTTCGGCGGACTCCACCAGTTCGGTGATGAGCCCAACGGCGAGGCAGCCGTCACCGGTCAGTATCCTTCCGGCCAGAAGCATCTCCTTGGCCACCGGCTCGCCCACCAGTTCCTTCAGCCGCCAGGTGGCGCCGGCAGCGGCCATGATGCCAAGGCTTGTTTCCGGCTGTCCCATGCGCAGTGCCCGGGTTCCGATGCGGAAGTCGGCGGCGTAGGCCAGCTCCGCGCCGCCGCCCAGCGCAAAGCCGTCCAGGGCCGCGATGACGGGCATGGGCAAACTGGCAATGCGGTCAAACAGGCCGGAGTTGATGCCGGCCAGTGCGTCGCTGCGTCGGCGTTCGCGCAGTTCCGCGATGTCCGCGCCGGACGCAAAGATCCCCTTGGCCCCTGCGGACTCGTCGGCGGTGACGCCTGAGAGGATCAGCACCTTTGGCGCCGCTTCCAGATGGGCGCAGACGGCGTGGAGTTCGGCAACCATCGCCGCGTCAATGGCGTTCCGGAGCGCCGGCCGGTTGAGCTGGACAGCAATGCGGTCTGCCGCCTCGGTGACCAGCAACGTGGCGAAGGCGCCGGGATCAAGACGGGGGTGGGCGTCGTCCGTCAGGCCTGCCGACATCAGATGCGCTCCACGAGCAGCGCCGCGCCCTGGCCCACGCCCACGCACATGGTCGCCAGGCCCAGGCCGCCGGCGGACGCCTCGCGTTCCAGGCGGCCCAGCAGCGTGACCACGATCCGCGAACCCGAGGAACCAAGCGGGTGCCCCAGTGCGATGGCGCCGCCGTCGTTGTTGACGGTGTCCGGGTCCAGGCCCAACTCGCGCATGCTCGCCAGCGACTGGGACGCAAACGCCTCGTTGAGTTCGACGGCGGCGAGCTGGCTGGCGGCGAGCCCCTGCCGATCAAGGATCTTGCGGCTGGCGGCGACCGGGCCCAGGCCCATGATTTCCGGGGCCAGGCCGGCTGAGGCGCCGTCCACGATGCGGCCGCGCGGGGTGAGTCCGTACTTTTTGATGGCTCGTTCGGAGGCGACGATGATGGCGGAGGCGCCGTCGTTCAGGCTGGAGGCGTTACCGGCGGTCACCACCGCGCCGCCCCTGACCACGGGGCGCAGGCCCGCCAGGACCTCCAGGGTGGTGCCGGGGCGCGGTCCCTCGTCGGTGTCCACCAGGGTGTCCCCCTTGCGTCCGCGAACCGTGACGGGGACGATTTCATCCTTGAAGCGGCCGGCGGAAATGGCTGCAAGGGCGAGCTCGTGCGAGCGGACTGAAAAGGCGTCGCAATCCTCCCGCGTGGTGTTGTAGCGGCGGGCCACCTCCTCCGCGGTCTCCGGCATGGAGAACGTCATCTTCCCATCGCGGGAGAGCTCCCCGGAGAGGAAGTCCGGATTCGTGAAGCGCCATCCTATGGAGGTGTCGAAGGCGGCTCCCGGCTTGGCGAAAGCCTTCTCCGGCTTCGCCATGACCCACGGGGCACGGGACATCGACTCGACGCCGCCGGCCACCACAATGTCCGCGGCACCGGCCCTGACCATGTGCCCGGCCATGGTGATGGCACTCATGCCAGAGGCGCACAGGCGGTTGACGGTGATGCCCGGGACGGTGTCCGGGAAGCCAGCGAGCAGCCACGCCATGCGGGCAACATTGCGGTTCTCCTCGCCGGCGCCGTTGGCGTTGCCGAAAATGACCTCGTCCACGTCGGCAGGGTCAATACCGTTTGTGGTGATGAGCTCCTTGATGGTCAGCGCGGCGAGGTCGTCGGGGCGCACGCTGGAAAGGGCGCCGCCGTAGCGGCCAATCGGCGTCCGGACGCCGCCCACGAGAAATGCCTGCGGTGATTCTGTGGCCATGAAAAGTATCCTCCGAGCGAGCTGTGCGGTGCGGCATCGAATGCCGCCAAGGCCCCGGCCGTCCACTTACCGACCGTTCGTTCTATAAATATTCCATGTAATGGGCCTCACGGTCAACCGCGCGCCCCTCCATGCGGTGTCCCGGCCGGGCGGCTCGGTTGGTGCTGGCCCCAGCCCAGTGGACTGATCAACACAAGGGCAACCCCTTACGGGTGTCAGTCACCGGGCGGGTCACACCGGGCTGGCGGCCTATTACCATCATCACAGCCACCGGGATTCGGTAGGCGCCAAGGGATCGCCGATGGGGACCGGACCAGCACAACGAATGAGCGTGCAGGTCAGCCGTAACCAAAGATGTCGAGCCTTGCCCCCGCAGGACATGCCAACGCCGTTTCACACGCCACATTGTGGGAGGTTTGCGTTGCTCAAGGACCACGAACAAGTCGATATCCTCATCGGTGTTGACGTTGGCAAGAGCAACCATCACGCGGTCGCGATCGACCGTGCAGGCAAGAAGCTCCTGGACCGGGCCCTACCCCAGGACGAGGGAAAACTCCGTGCCATCGTCAAGGCCGTGGCCGACAAGGGCACCGTGCTGCTGGTCGTGGTTCAGCCCGCGACCATCTACGCACTGCCGGTTTCGAGACGCGGAGGTTTCGAGAAACCTTGCACCCTATTGGACGTGGGCTTTGTCAATTTGCCAAGGCCACTCCACTGCACCGCTAGATGATTGATTCCAAGGGGTCAGTGGTCGTAGGCGGTGAGTGAACGGCGGATGGTTGCCCCGATCTGGTCGTTGTGCCAGATCGCGGCGGTCATCGCCATCAGTCGCTGGATGACGCGAGCGATGACACCGTCCGGGGTGCGTCCACCGTGCTGCTCCAGGTCAAGCTGGCCTTTGAGGGTGTCGTTGATGGACTCGATGATCTGCCGCAAGGGCTTGAAGAACCGGGCCCCGGAGCGTTGTTTCTCGCCTCTCCGGGCCGGGCGCAACAGCTCAATCCCGGACTCGTCCACGGTCTGCTCGAAGTCGGCGCCGAAATAGTTTTTGTCGCCGATGAGGATCTGGCGGTGCCCGTCGGCCTGGATCCGGTTCATGGCCGGGGTGCCGGCCAGAATGTCGAGGAAGACTTGGCGTTCATCGGCCTTCGCCCCGGTCAATGCGTACCCGACGGGAAGACCGTGCAGGGTGCAGACCAGGTGCAGGCGTAACCCCCAAAAGTAGCGCGAATGGGAGGCGCAGTACCCGTATTCGGCCCACCCGGCCAGATCCGAACGGCGGGCAGTTTCCCTGGAACGGCCGCATTCCACGGGTGTGGAGTCAACGACCCACACATCATCGCAGCAGATGTCGTTGCGTTCAACGAGGGCACCAATGAGCCAGTTCATGCAGTCTCCGAGCCGGCGCAGGCGCTTGTTGTAGCCGGACTGGCCCGGTAGGTAGGGGAACATCCCTGCGTAGTTTTCCTTCGCGTGGCGCAGCCAGCGGGCTTCGGAGGTGAAGCCGAGCAGGGCCTGTATCAAGGCCAGCGTCATCACTTCCGCGTCCGTGATCCGCGGGCTGATGCCGATCCGGGGCCGGTACGGAATTCGTTCGAAGATGGGCCTTCAATAAATCATCGGCAGCAACATAGAATGCTGTGGCAAGGGTGTC
>JBDTQM010000088.1:0-14911 GCA_039932175.1 Specibacter sp. | reverse complement strand
ACGTCAAGCGCTACACCTCCATCAGCACCGCCAACGACCAGGGCAAGACCTCCGGGGTGAATGCGATCGGCGTCATCGCCGCCGCATTCCGCCAGCAAGGCTCCGTGGTCGACCCGGACATCGGCGCCATCGGCACCACCACCTACCGTGCACCGTTCACGCCCGTGTCCTTCGTGGCCCTGGCCGGACGTCAGCGCCGGGACCTGTTTGACGCCGCCCGCCGCACCTCCATCCACCCCTGGCACGAAGACCGCGGGGCCCTGTTTGAGGATGTCGGGCAGTGGCGGCGGCCGTGGTTCTACCCGCAGCCCGGAGAGGACATGGACGCGGCAGTGCTGCGCGAGTGTGCCGCAACGCGCGAGTCCGTCGGCTACATGGACGCCAGCACGCTGGGCAAGATTGAAATCCGCGGCAAGGACGCCGGAGAATTCCTGAACCGCATCTACACCAACGCGTTCAAGAAGCTCGCACCCGGCCTGGCCCGGTACGGCGTCATGTGTACCCCGGACGGGATGATCTTTGACGACGGCGTGACCCTGCGCCTGGATCCGGACCGCTTCTTCATGACCACCACCACCGGTGGCGCCGCGAAGGTGCTGGATTGGCTGGAGGAATGGCTGCAGACCGAGTGGCCCGAACTGGACGTCACCTGCACCTCGGTGACGGAGCAGTGGAGCACCATCGCCGTCGTCGGCCCCAAGTCCCGCGCCGTGCTGGCCAAGCTGGCGCCGGAGCTGGACCTGGGCGCCGAGGCGTTCCCGTTCATGGCGTTCCGCGAAACCACGCTCGCCACGGGCGTGCCCGCCCGGATCTGCCGGATCTCCTTCTCCGGTGAGCTTGCCTACGAAATCAACGTGCCGTCCTGGTACGGGCTCAACACGTGGGAAGAGGTGAGCGCTGCCGGGGAGGAATTCAACATCACCCCGTACGGCACCGAAACCATGCACGTGCTGCGCGCCGAAAAGGGCTACCCGATTGTGGGGCAGGACACCGACGGCACGGTCACCCCGCAGGACGCGGGCATGGACTGGGTTGTCTCCAAGGTCAAGGACTTCATCGGCAAGCGCTCCTACCAGCGCGCCGACATGTCACGTGAAGACCGCAAGCACATGGTCACCGTGCTCCCCGTCGACGGGTCGATCCGTCTGCCGGAGGGCACCCAGCTGGTGGAGGCCGGCGTCAGCGCCAACCCCGCCTACGGCCCCGTGCCCATGCAGGGCTTTGTCAGCTCCAGCTACCACAGCGCAGCCCTGGGCCGGTCCTTCGCACTGGCACTGATCAAGAACGGGCGCAACCGGATCGGCGAACGCCTCGTGGCCGCCGTCGGCACCCAGCTTGTGGATGTCGTTGTAGGGGAAACAGTACTTTTTGATGCCGAAGGGAAGCGCCGAGATGGGTAACACAATGGACAACACGAACGTACAGGCACGACGCCACAGCCCAGCAGAACACCTGTGGACCGACTTTTCCGTTGGCACGGTCGCGGGCGAGCACGGGGTTTCCCTGCGCGAAGTCCCCTTCCAGGCCATGGTCGGCATCCGCGTGGACCCGCTGTCCGAGGCCGGGGTGGCCATCGGTGCGTTGACGGGCGGGCTGCCCGTGAAGTGCGGGGAAGTCACATCCGGACCGAACGGGGCCGTGACCCTGTGGCTGGGCCCGGATGAGTTCCTTGCCGTGGCACCGGAGGAAACCCGGGAGGGAACCCTGGCCGGGGAACTCATTGCCGCCCTCGCGGACGGTGCCGGGCAGGTCATTGATCTCGCCAGCAACCGCACCACCTTTGAGCTGACAGGGCCCAGCGCCCGCGCCGTGCTGGAAAAGAGCTGCGCGGCTGACCTCCACCCGCGCTCCTTCACCACCGGCACTGCCATCACCACGGAAATCGGAAAGATCCCCACCATCTTGTGGAAGGCCGGGGACGAGTCGTTCTTCATCTTCCCGAGGGCCTCGTTCGCCGACTACCTGGGCCGCTGGCTCCTGGACGGAATGCGGGAATTCGCCTCGGCGGGAACGTCGTCATGGCACTAAGTGTCCTGGACTTGTTCTCCGTGGGCATCGGGCCCTCCTCCTCCCACACGGTGGGCCCGATGCGTGCGGCCAAGCGCTTCGCCGATGGCTTGGACCGCGACGGCGAGCTGACCGCCGTCGTCCGGGTCGAGGCCGAGCTGTTCGGCTCCCTTGGCGCCACCGGACGCGGCCACGGCTCGGACAAGGCCGTGGTGCTGGGACTGCAAGGTCAGGACCCGGAAACCGTCGACACCGCCACGGCTGAGGACCAGGTCGCCGCGGCGGCCCTGGACGCCGAGCTGATGCTTGCCGGCCGCCACCGGATCGACTTCAACTACGGGCAGGACGTGGTGCTGCACCGGCGCAAGTCGCTGCCCGCCCACCCCAACGGCATGACGTTCAGGGCCCTCAACCATGCCAATACGGTGGTGCGCGAACGCACCTATTACTCCGTTGGTGGCGGGTTCGTGGTCGACGAGCAGGCCGTCGGCGCGGACAGGGTGGTCATGGATGAAACGATCCTGCCCCACCCGTTCAGTACCGCCGACGAACTGCTGGCCATCTGTGCCAGGGAGGGGCTGAGCATCTCCGGGGTAATGCTCGCCAATGAAATGGTGTGGCACACGGAGCAGGAGTTGCGGGCCAAGCTGCTGAACATTTGGTCAGTCATGCAGGCCTGCGTGGTCAATGGCTGCGCCGCCGAGGGCATCCTGCCCGGCGGATTGAAGGTGACCCGCCGGGCGCCTGGGCTGCTACGGGATCTGCAGGCACCCGAAGATTCATCGGACCCCCTGCGGGCCATGGAATGGGTCAACCTCTTTGCTTTGGCGGTCAACGAGGAAAATGCGGCCGGCGGGCGCATTGTCACCGCCCCCACCAACGGGGCGGCCGGCATCATCCCGGCCGTGCTGCACTATTACATGAAGTTCGTGCCCGGAGCCAACGACGACGGCGTGGTGCGGTTCCTGCTGACGGCCGCGGCCATCGGCATCCTCTTCAAGCTCAACGCCTCCATCTCCGGGGCCGAGGTGGGCTGCCAGGGTGAAGTGGGCTCGGCGTGCTCCATGGCTGCCGGTGCCCTGTGCGAGTTGCTCGGTGGTACGCCCATCCAGGCAGAAAATGCTGCCGAAATCGGTATTGAACACAACCTTGGCCTGACCTGCGACCCTGTGGGCGGGTTGGTGCAGATCCCCTGCATCGAACGCAACGCCATCGCAAGCGTCAAGGCGATCAACGCCGCACGGCTGGCCCTGCACGGGGACGGCAGCCAAAAAGTGTCATTGGACAAGGCCATCAAGACTATGCGAGAAACGGGTGCCGACATGATGAGCAAGTACAAGGAAACCTCCCGCGGAGGCCTCGCCGTGAATGTGATTGAGTGCTGAGATGGGCAACCCTTCAGAGCCTGCCGGGACCGCCCAATACGTACTGACCCTGGACTGCCCCGACAGTCCAGGGCTGGTCCATCAAATCTCCGGGGTCCTGCTCGCCCATGGCGCCGACATCATCGACAACCGCCAGTTCAGTGATCGCCTGCACCTACAGGCGATCGCCGGGGAGCCCGAACCTGACGGGCGCTTCTTCATGCGTCTGCACTTCAGTGCCCCTGCCGGGGAAGAAACGCTGGCCCGCCTGCGTACGGACTTTGAACCGCTGGCCGCCCGGCACAACATGCGGTGGGAGCTGCGCGCCCATGGCGCCAAACGCCGGGTGCTGATCATGGTGTCAAAGTTTGAACACTGCCTGAACGACCTGCTGTTTAGAACTCGGACCGGGGAGCTGCCCGTGGAGGTTGTGGCCGTGGTCTCCAACCACCTGGATCACCAGCGGCTGGCGGAATGGCAAGGCATCCCGTTCTTCCATGTCCCTGTTACCGCCGCCACGAAGCCAGCGGCGGAGGCGCGTCTTCTGGAGCTTGTGGACGAGTTCGACGTCGAACTGGTTGTGTTGGCGCGCTACATGCAGGTGCTCAGCGATGATCTTACGCGCCGCCTGGACGGGCGGGCCATCAACATCCACCACTCATTCCTGCCCAGCTTCAAAGGCGCCAAGCCTTACCACCAGGCGTATGCACGCGGGGTGAAGACTGTGGGTGCCACGGCGCACTACGTCAACAGCGAACTCGACGAGGGCCCCATCATCTCCCAGCAAGTCATTGAGGTGGACCACACCTTTGGCCCGGACGACCTCGTGGCGGCAGGCCGGGACTCCGAATGCAAGGCGCTGAGCAACGCAGTCCGTTGGCATTGTGAGGGGCGCGTGATCGTCCAGGGCAACCGGACCATCGTGCTGCGTTAGCGTTGATTCGCCGGATCTTCTCGACGACGTCGCCCTTGGAGAGTTGCCCTTGGAGGCCAGCATCAGGGCGGACATGCCCGCAAACCAGCCACCATGGATGATGAGCCAAGCATTGCCTGGCCGGCCTGCGTCATGCGCCGAACCCGTGGTGGGTTCCGCGCATGAACAATTATGCGCAGAACTCGCCGTGGGTTTCGCGCATAAACAATTATGCGCAAGACTCGCCGTGGGTTTCGCGCATAAACAATTATGCGCAGGACTCGCCGTGAGTCCTGCGCATAATTTCTTGTGGCTAGCGGTGCAGCCCGATTTCCACGGTGCGGCCCATGAGCCCGGCCGTGCTGACGGTGACAACGGTGTTGCCGTCGGCGTCAGCGCCCACCGTTGCCCCGGTCCCGGCGGTGATGCGGCGGTACTTGAAGCCCTGCAGTGTCACGGTGAGCGACGCGGCAGTTTGGGTTGGTTCCGAAATGGCCAGGGTTCCCTGCCCGGGGTTGCCGTTGAACTGGACACAGGCGGCCCTGTCACTGGAAATGGCGCCCACTGTGCCGGCCTGCCAGAAGATGGCGGCCGTTTCCTTGTTGCTGAATTCCAGGCCCTGCGCGACGGCGTCATTGCGCAGGATGCGTGGCGCCTTCCGGGACGCTTTCGCGGTTTCCCGTGCGGAGGCTCCCGGCAGGATGGCGTAGGCGTAGCCGGCCCCGCGGGGTGCTGCGCCGTGGTCAATGAGCAAGGTGGCGTACTGCCGGCTGGTGGTTGCCGCGGTGCCCCCGGTGTTGACCTTTTTCCAGGATCCCTCACGCTGCTCGCGCAGCACTGTCAGCGGCTCCCCGCCAAGGAGGAGGTAGCCGCCGGTGCCTTCAACATGCGCCCACGTTGCCTGGGCGTGGACAACAGGGGTGCCGGCGGGTGCCGTGTGCGTCCGGCCGTCGACCGTTATGGCCTGCCCGCCGGCGGCACCCAGGTTCCGGTGTTCCACAATGCTCTCCACCCGGGAGCCGCTGGCGGTCTTGATGTCGGCGCCCAGGGCCACCACCATGTCCTGGCCATAAAACCAGGTCTTGCGGGCCGCCATGCCCGTGCCGCCCGGGGCGATCAAATGCATGCCCACGGCGCCTGTCCTGCCCAGTGACACCCCGCCGGTCCATTCGTTCTTGGGCGTCGTGGCACCCCACTGGCCTTCAACCATGGGCGGCAGGGGCGTGGTGTCCACGGTGATGCCGGGCAGCCGGTTGAGGTTGGCGGTGGGCCAGAAGTCGTCGTCGAAGTGGTCGTCCTTGCCGGTGTACACATACGTCATGCCCGAGCCGGTTTGCCCGCCCAGGTTGTTCTCGCCGTTGCCGCATTCGTACCAGGCGATCCTGTTGCTGCACAGTGCCAGGGCAGCGGCCCAGCCGTCGCCGCGGAACACCGAGCGGTCCATGCCGGCGAAGTAGCTGTGCCCCGGGGTTTCCGCCAGGGGCCGCACCCCGGAGGCGGCGAGGTCCTTCAACAATGCCGTGCGGGGGATTGAGGCGCCGGTGATGGGGTTTTCAAAGGTGTTCCGGGCGATCCACCCCCTGCACAGGCCCCGCCAGCGGTTGGCCGTGGCGGGGTCCACCGCCCGGGCGAGCCACAGGATGGCCTCGATGGCGCCGTCGCCGTTGTCGTAGCTGCGCTCCTGGGTGCGTGAGATGGCCCGTCCGCGGACGGGATCCAGCATTTGGCCGTTGTGCAGGAAAGGGGCAAAAGAGTCCTCGACAGTCTTGAACAGGATGCTCCGGCTGGGGTCCGTGATGCCCTGATCGGATTCACCCAACAGGGAGAACAATTTGGCCAGGCCGCCCAGCAGCACCAGGCCGTAGGTGCCGGTGTAGGGGATGGTTGAGTGCTGCACAAAGGAACCGTCGGCAAAGAAGCCGTTGCCGCCGGTGACGTACTGCCACACAGGGCTCAGTGCTGTGATGGCGGCAGCGAGCCGCGCCGTGTCATTGCCAATGATGGAGCGCATGATGATCGCCTGGCAGATGTCCACCCGGTTGGCGCCCTCGGACAGGATCTTGCCGCGCTCATCGGGGTACTGCAGGGTGGGGTCCGGGATGAAATGGTCGATGGCGGCGGCGTATTTCCCTTGCAGCTGCGCACTGACGTTCTCCCCCAAGATGGCCAAGGCGTCCGTCAACGCCTTGGGGGTGCCAATCTCCCAGGACCACCAGTTGCCGAATTCCTTTTGCTCCGCGTTGTAGATGAGCCTGTTGCCGTCGGCCAGTCCGGCCAGGATCTTTCCCAGCAGCGATGCGCTGTTTTCGTGAACGGAACCGGGCGTGGCCCACGCCGTGGCCATCTGGGCAAACCGCTTGTAGGTGGTGACCACTTGGGCGTCTGCGGTGAACGGGGCGTCACTGAAAACCTGTGTCCGGGCGCCGTCGGGCAGCAGCAGCCCCACCGACTTGCTGACGTCCGCGTCGAGCCTTGCCACGGCTGCCGTGAAATCCGGGTCCCCGGCCGTGATGAGCCGCCGCCCCGTGAGCTGGTCCACCCACCGTTCCTGCAGGGCCCGCAGCTGGCCGGCCGTGGCCGTTTCGGCGGCCTGGGCCAGCGGTGCGAATCCGGCGCTCAGCAGCCCCGCGAAAGTCAGCGCTCCTGCGCCTTGCAGGATGTGCCGTCGAGTCAGTCCATGCGTCATTGCAGAATTCCTGTTCGTCAGAGGTTGCCGGCCCTGGTGCCGGCAACGCAAGCGGTACCTTGCAGTCAAGGCCACCGCGAAGAGAGGAATAAAGGACTACCGGGACACATTGACCTTTGGGGCAGGCGGCCCAGGTCCCGGCGCCCGCTGAGTGGACAGATCATGCCGTTTCGGCGCGGCAAAGCGGCATGATCTGTCCAGTCACTGCTGTGCCGTCCCGTCCCAGTTGGGTCCCGTGAAGGCGCCCAGGGGGTCGGCGGCTGCGGCGGGAACAACCCCTGGAGGGGAGCCGAGCGGGCTGTGCTGCCCGGCCCCGGCCACCGGCAGCGCGGCACCGTCAAACTCCGGCACCCCGTGCTCGGCGAACCAGCCGGCCAGCCGCGACCGCAGGCCCGCCAGTGCGGGGTGCACGGCGGTGTCGAGCATCAAATTTACGCGCTCGCCCGGATCCGCGGCCAGGTCATAGAGCTCATGGGGCCCGTGCGGATAACGGTGGACGTACTTGAAGTCCTGCGTGCGGATCATGCGGACGGGCCCGTACTCGTCGTACACCACCACGGCGTCCTGGGCCCGGGACGTTGCCTGCGCCGCAGGCCCGCCGTCCGCGACCAGCAGTGGTGCGAAGGATGCGCCCGGCCCCGTCTCGAAGGGTGCAGGGTCCAGCCCGGCGAGTTCGAGGATGGTGGCTGCGACGTCGTACGCGGACAGCAGCTCGTCCCTGACCTGGGCCGGCGCTATCCGGCCCGGCCAGTGGAAGATGGCAGGTACCTTGACGGAGGAGTCGTACATGTTTTGCGGGAAGGTGCCGTTGCCCTTGCCCCACACGCCGTGGTGGCCGCAGTTGAACCCGTTGTCGCTGCTGAAAATGACAAGGGTGTTCTCCCGGATGCCGAGCCGCTCCAATTGGTCCATGAGCCGGCCAATGGCTGCATCCATGGCGCTGACAGCGGCGAAATACCCCACCAGGGCCGCCCTGACATCCGGCTCGCCGCCTATCGCCACGCCGCCAACAGTGGGCTGCCACGGGTGCGGCTCCTCCTGCGGGCAGCTGTCGAAGGTGCAGTCGGCGTAGAGGTCCTCAAATTCCTGGGGGTGCTGGCCCTTCCACGGCTTGTGCGGGGCCGTGTAGTTGACGGCGAGGAAGAACGGTTCTTCCCGGCCGGCCTCCCGGTCCAGGAAGGCATGGGCGTCATCGGTGATGGCATCTGTCAAGTACGTGCTTGTTTCTTCGCGTTCGCCGTTGCGGTACATGGTTGCGCCCGTGTAGGGGCTGCCGCCGCCTTCCAGCCCATACCAGTGGACAAAGCCCTGGCGCGGGGAGTCATTGGCGCCAAGATGCCATTTGCCGGACAAGCCCATTCGGTAGCCGCTTCCGGCGAGGATGTCGGTGAAGATCTGCTGCCCGGCCAGGTAGTCCGGCGCCCCTGAACCAACCTCGACGCCGGTCAGGTAGTCGTGCACGCCGTGCCGGGAGGGGATCTGTCCTGTCATCAGGCTTGCCCGGGCGGGGGAGCAGACGGGGGAGACGCAAAAGAAGTTCTCCAGCCGCGTGCCCCCGGCGGCAAGCGCGTCAAGGTGCGGTGTCTGGATTTCGGTGTTGCCGGCGCAGCCCAGTGCCCAGGGGCCCTGGTCGTCGCTGAGGATGAACACGATGTTGGGCTGCGCAGGCCCCTGTTGGGTAGGAGTGGGGGCGTGGGGGACAGGGCCGGGCATGGTTGCTCCTTGCAGGACGGGGAAACTCCAGTCCTACCACTGTTCCACGGAAGGAATCCAGGGGTAATGAAAAAGCCTTGAACATTGATGGAAAGCGTTTACCAGACTAGTGTTGGAGCACACATGCCGTTGAAAGGTTCATCATGCCGTTGGCGTTTTCCACTTTGGGGTGTCCCGGTGACTCCTTGGCCCAGGTCATTGGGATTGCACAGAATTCCGGTGCGACGGGGGTTGAACTGCGCGCAGCTGCGGGCGAGTTCGTGTTCCCCGGGATGGCTGCCGCAGAGCGCTCAGCCGTTGCTGCCGCGCTGGCCAACGCGGGCCTGACCGTGGTGGCGCTCGCCAGCTATGTCAGCGTGTGCGCTCCCGTGAACGCCAACGGCGGTGCCGATGTGAACGCCGACGGCGTCGCCGAGTCCGGGGCAAACGACCCCGTGCTCGCTGCGCTGCTGGACGCCGTGGAACTGGCCGCCGACCTTTCCACCGGCAATGCCGACGGCCCGGCCCGGCTGCGGGTGTTTCCCGGGGCCGGGATTGAGCCGTGCGCACCGGGTGCGGAACCGTCCGCGGAACTGCTGGCGGCGGACAGGCTGGGGGCACGCAGGCTCAACGCCGCAGCCCCATTGGCCCGGGAGCGGGGAGTCACCATCCTGCTGGAAACGCACGACTCTCACCCGCGGGCGGCGGACATTGTCCGGATTCTGGCCCACGTTGACCCCGGCGCGCCGGTCAAGGTCATTTGGGACCTCATGCACCCGTGGCGCCATGACGAAGAACCCGCACGCACGGCCGAACTGCTGGCGGACGCACTGGCCTACGCCCAGTACAAGGACGGCGTGCGCCAGCCAGGCAGCAATACTGTGACGCTGACGCTGCCCGGGCAGGGCGAACTGCCGCTGCGTGAGATGCGGGGGCTTGTGGCCGGGATTTCGGCGGCGCAGGGAATCCAGGATCCCTGGATCTCCCTGGAGTGGGAGCGGGCCTGGCATCCGCAGCTGCCGCCGCTTGCCGAGGCATTGGAATCACTGAAATCAGTTTTGGCCTGAGCGCCACCGAACAAACCAGCGCAGAGAAGGAACCCCATGACAGTCAGTACCCCAGCACTCCAGCCCAACATTGTGGTCATCATTTCCGACGACCACGGTTACGCGGACCGTTCTGCCCTGGGCATCCAAAGCGACGTGAACACTCCGGCCCTTGACCGCCTGGCGCAGGAGGGGTCCTCCTACTCCAACGCGTACGTGACGGCGCCGATCTGTTCGCCATCGCGGGCGGGACTGGCAGCCGGCAGCTACCAGCAGCGGTGGGGTGCGCGCTGGTTCACGGACTCGGAGATCGGCCCGGAAAGCGTGCCAACCATTGCCGAACTGCTCCGCGGCGAGGGCTACACCACAGGGTACTTCGGCAAGGTTCACTACGGCAGCGAGCACAGCGGGGACCGTGGCACGCCGCCGCAGCACGGCTACGATGAATCATTTTACGGGCTGGCTGGGGAGTCCATGGGCCGGCTCAACTACCTCCACCACTCCGAAGAGTCAGTGGAAGAGTACGGCGAGGCGGCGTTTCCGATGGCCGTACAGCCATTGTGGAACGGTGCGGAGCCGCAGGAGCTTGAGGGCTTCCTGACCGACGCCATCGGCGAACGGACCCGGCAGTTCATGGCTGAGCACGCGGGCAGGCCGTTCCTGGCCACAGTGGCGTTCAACGCCGTCCACAACTTTTGTTGGCAGCTGCCCGCGGAGGAGCTCGCCAAGCGCGG
The DNA here is from genome assembly GCA_039932175.1 of Specibacter sp. Taxonomy (GTDB): domain Bacteria; phylum Actinomycetota; class Actinomycetes; order Actinomycetales; family Micrococcaceae; genus Specibacter. The sequence continues at coordinate 4,469 of JBDTQM010000088.1, read as the reverse complement.
ATTGCCCGCCTACCAGGACTGGAACCCTGGCGCTGGGGAGTACATTGACTGGTACGACGGTGCCATCAGCCCGCACCTGGAGAACGGCCGCGGTTACTACCTGGCGCAACTGGAGCTCATGGACGCGCAGATCGGGCTCATCCTGGACCAACTCGATGAACTTGGCCTGGCCGAGGACACCATCGTGGTGTATTTGACGGACAACGGCGGTTCCACCTGCAACTACGGGATCAACCTGCCCCTGCGCGGCACCAAGTACACGCTCTGGGAGGGCGGTGTGCGCGTGCCGTTCCTGCTGCGTTGGCCGGGGCGGGTTCCCGCCGGCTCCGTCCATCAGGGTCTCACGAGCTCCATGGACATCCTGCCCACAGCCATGGCTGCCGCTGGTGCGGACCCTGGCAGCTACGCCCACAGCGACGGCCGGGACTTGCTCGCCACCGACGGCCACGAGGCCCTGCACTGGGATTGCGGCTGGCAGTGGTCGGTGCGCCGCGGTGATTGGAAACTGCAGTGGGTGGAACCGGGCTCACCGGTGGCCGATGCCATCCGGGATGTGGAGCACGCCGAACCCGGAAGTGGCTTCTTCCTGTGCAACCTTGCCGCGGATCCGGGTGAAACCACCAATCTGTTCGACGCCGAAGTCGCCCTGGCCGCCGAGCTCACTGCCCTGCATGCAGACTGGGTGGCGGGCTTGTCCGCCGGCTGATTGCCGCCCCTGAGGATGAAAGAGTTGTGTACGACCGACAGATCAGGCGCGGACAACCGTTTCGACGTCGTGGGGTTCCATCCGGGCGGTCCGCCCGTGCTTAGTCCAGATGGGCGTAGATTTCCACGGGAGCCAGCAGCCCTGAACGGAAGAACTTCATCAGGTTGCTCCATTGGGTCCGCTCCACTCCTGCCGGGCCGCCGCCGGCCAGTGCCCGTTCAATGAAGGCCACGGAGTCGGAAGCAGGGACTTTCACCTCATAGTCCACGCTGAATCCGGCCTGGCCCAGGGCGTCGCTGTACGCAAGCGGCGGCTGAAGGAAGGACGTCTCCGCGGAACTGGCCCACGGCAGAGGGTACTCCTCCACGTCACCACCCATGAGCATGACGTCGTACACGGCCATGACGGAGCCTGGCCGCAACACCCGGGCGGCCTCGGCAAACACCTGGTCCTTGTCCTGAATGTTCATGCCCACGTGCATGAAGACGGCCGCGTCATAGGAGTTCTGCTCAAAGGGCAGGGACAGGGCGTTGCCCTGGGTGAACGTCACCTGGGCGGTCAAGCCTGTGCGGCGGGTCAGCGATGTTGCCGCCGCCACAAACTCGGGCGTCAACTCCACCCCGTGGACGGTGGCGCCGAAGTGGTGGGCCAAATGGCGCGAGACGCCGCCCAGCCCCGACCCGATGTCCAGCACGTGGTTGCCCGCGTTGATCCCCGCACGCGCAGCCACCCGGGTGGTTGCCTCGGCACCGCCCACATGCAACTGGTCCATGCCCTGCAGATCGGCCACGTCAAAGTATTCGGGATCCTTGCCCAGGGAGCTGATTTTGCCCACCATGAGCTGTTCGGCATTGGTGCGGCCGTAATGTTCGGCCACTGATTCTTCGTAGCTCATGACGCCCCTGCGCCTTTCCTTGCCCACTGAGTTGCCTACTGACTTGCCCACTGAATACACGGTGAAGAATGCTTTTTCGATCCTACTCCGGATGTTCCCCGCTGGCACGGGGAACATCATGGGCGTCCATGATCCTGTAGGCATAGCCCTGCTCGGCCAAAAAGCGCTGGCGTTTGGCGGCGAAGTCGGCATCGACGGTGTCGCGGGCCACCAGGGTGTAAAAGCGGGCTGTGCGGCCGTCGGCCTTGGGCCGCATCAACCGGCCCAGCCGCTGGGCCTCTTCCTGCCGGGAACCGAAGGCCCCCGAGACTTGAATGGCAATGGACGCCTCGGGCAGGTCGATGGAAAAGTTTGCCACCTTGGACACCACAAGGGTTGACAGGCGGCCCTGGCGAAATTCCGCAAAAAGCCTCTCGCGTTCCTTGACCGGCGTGGTGCCCTTGATCAGGGGAGCGTTCAGGCGGGCGGCCAGCTCATCCAATTGATCAATGTACTGCCCGATCACCAAAATCTGTTCGCCAACGTGGGCGGCCACCAGTGCCTGCGCAACCACTGACTTGGCGGGCGTGGTGGCGCACATGCGGTACTTCCCGGCGTCGTCCGCGGTGGCATAGGCCAAACGTTCCCCGCGCGCCAAGTCCACCCGCACCTCCACGCAGTCGGCGGGCGCAATGTAGCCCTGCGCCTCAATTTCCTTCCAGGGTGCGTCGTAGCGTTTGGGACCGATCAAGGCGAAAACCTCGCCCTCACGGCCGTCCTCACGCACCAAGGTGGCTGTCAGGCCCAGCCGGCGGCGTGCCTGCAGGTCCGCCGTCATGCGGAAAATGGGTGCCGGGAGCAGATGGACCTCGTCGTAGATCAGCAGCCCCCAGTCGTTGTCGTTGAGCAGTTCCAGATGCGTGTAGCTGCCGTTGCGCCGGGTGGTGAGCACCTGATAGGTGGCGATGGTGACCGGGCGCAACTCCTTCACGGCCCCTGAATATTCGCCGATTTCGGACTCCGTCAAGGTGGTGCGCTTGAGCAGTTCGGCCTTCCACTGCCTGGCCGAGATGGTGTTGGTGACAAGGATCAAGGTGGTGGTCCCGGAGGCGGCCATGGCGGCGGCACCCACAATGGTCTTGCCCGCACCGCACGGCAAAACGACCACACCCGAGCCGCCGGCCCAGAAATTCTCCACGGCCGTGCGCTGGTAGTCACGCAAGGCCCAGGGCTGCGGCCCGGTGTTCTCGCTCAGGGCCATCAAATGCGTGGTGCCGTCCACGTAGCCGGCCAGGTCCTCTGCCGGCCAGCCGGCCTTGAGCAGCAGCTGTTTGAGCTCGCCGCGGGCGGTGCCGTGCACAACAACCGTCAATGGATCGATGCGGGCACCCAACAGCGCCGACACCTTCTTGGCATGGCACACCTCCGCCAGGATCAGCTCGTCATCGCTGCGCAGCACCAGGCCGTGCTGTGGATCCTTTTCCAGGCGCAGGCGCCCGTACCTGGCCATGATCTCGGCAATGTCCAGCAACAGCGCATGCGGCACCGGATAGCGTGAATAGTTCAGCAGGGTGTCCACCACATGCTCGGCGTCGAGCCCGGCGGCACGGGCATTCCACAGCCCCAGTGGCGTGATCCGGTAGCTGTGCATGTGCTCAGGGGCGCGCTCCAGCTCGGCGAACGCTGCGATGGCATGGCGGGCGTCCGTGGAGTCCGGGTGCGCCACCTCCAGCAGGATGGTCTTGTCGCTTTGCACAATCACGGGCCCGTCAGCCATCAAAGTTCCGTCCCCTCGTATGTAAGGTGTTCCACTGCCACGATCCTGTGGATGCTGAAGCGCCGTTCACGCCCGGTGCCGGCAAGCTGCGCCCGGAGCAAGCCTCCCACAAGGGAGATGGGAGCAAGCTGCACGCGCTCAATGTCGCCGGAGCCAGTCACCGCGCGCAGCCACACGCTGGCACCGCTGGCAATGGAGGTCCGCAATTGCTCGATGACCAGGGCCGGTCCGGCCTCGCCCGCATCAGCCGTGCTCCAGAGGGGATTGTTCCGGAGCCTGGCCACTTGTTCGCGCAGTTGGGCAAGGACGACGTCGTCAGCTGGCCGGGGTGCCTCCCCCGGCTGGGCTGCGGTTCCGTCCCGGACCCAGGGTGACGGGCGTGTGGGGGAGGCGGGCGGAGCCTGTGCTGCCGGGTGCTTGGCGGCGGCACCGATCAGATACTCAAGGGATTGCGGCAGGTCAGTGCTTGCATGCCGGCGAAGAAACGCCAGAATGCTGTCCCGGCTTTTCCCGGCGGCCACGGCGCGTTGCAATGACTGCTCACTGAACCGGAAGACCCCTGCCGCGCCCCGTCCTTCGGGGGTGGCCAGGAGCTTCAGCTCGGCTGCGACGGCCGGTGCCAGAAAGCCCGGGGCCACGGCTGTGAGATCGCCTTGAATGACAAAATGCCCGATGGGCGCCGGCAGTGTGGCGTCCAGTGCGGCGAGGGCCGAGGGCCAGTCAGCGGCGGCGGCGCATTGGCCGGGGATGCTGAGCGCGCGGGCGCCCGTCAGCCCCAGGAGTTCCAGCTCAGCCAAGATCCCCGGCACCAGGCCGGCCACGGCAGGTGTCTGCCGGGGATGCTGCCAGGCCAGGCGGTTCAGTACGGAATCGGCAGTGGGCGCACCCACCATGCCCTGCTTTTCCGGGTTGCCGGCGGGACCGGCCAACTCCGGGGTGGCCAGAACGGTGAGCACCCTGCGGCGCAAGGCGGGAAGGTGGGGGTGCGTCGATGACACGGCCAGCGGTTTTGGAACGGTGCTGCCCGGTGCGGTGCTGCCCTCCGTGTTGCCCGGCGCGGTGCTGCCCTCCGTGGTGCCCGGTGCGGTGCTGCCCTCCGTGGTGCCCGGTGC
>JBDTQM010000087.1:0-14933 GCA_039932175.1 Specibacter sp. | reverse complement strand
GTCACGGAAGCCGCCACCGCCGCCGACGTGGTGGCAGCGGTTCAATTTGCCGCCGGCTGCACACCACCGCTGCTGGAACACCGGCCGTCCCGGCCCGGCACTTTGACCCGGCGGACCTGTTCCGTTTGGGCCAAGTTCCGGCGCGGTAAGCTCACTGCAGGGCTGGCGTGACTTGCCCGACAGCCAGTTGACAAGGAGCCCGCAGTGCCCGGCACACCCAGCGCAGACGCTTCGGCGACCCCGACGCCCCGCGTGGGCGCTATATTGGCGCGCCCTGACGTGGCGTTCCACCGCGGACGGTTGGCGTTGCTCAACAGCGCTGACAGCAGGGACGCGTTCACACCGCATGGGGCCATGGTGGCCGACCTGTTGGCAGTGCGGGACGTTTTGGATGCATGCGGAATCGGGTACCTGCTGGTCCGGGGCAACGACCAGCGGCCTGTGCTGGCCATCGACACCACCATGCGGCACGAGTTGGAGCGGGCCCTGGCAGCGGCCTTCGCCAGTGAACCTTTCTATGCCCGCAGCGTTGACACCAAAAAGTCCACCATCCTTCTCGCCGAGGGCGCCCTTTCACGTTCGGCGGAAACTCGGATGTTCAGGCTTTTCCGGCCCAGGCTGGAACCGCGCGGCGGCTTGTACTATGGCGCAGCCTGGGGCGTGCAGATTGAACTGTGGTCATTCTCTGCTGCGCAGATTGAACTGCCCCAGGAGAACTCAATCACCCGCCGCGTCCTTGAGACGGCCGAGGCCCGGCGCAGCACCGTGGAACTGTACGGGCGCAGCTGGCCAACCATTGAGAACATGTTCATTGACCACGTTTTTGATGTTCGCTTCGAGATAGACATGGTGTTTTCCTGGGTTGACGGCAGCGCCCCCGAATACCGTGCCTCCCGCCGCGCTATGGAGGCGATAGCGGTCCTGGGTGAGGGCGACGACCATGAATCCAGGTTCCGCCACGTGGATGAGCTCAAATATGCATTGCGTTCGGTGCATATGTTTGCCCCATGGATCAGGCGCATCTTTATTGCCACGGACTCCCCCGCACCCGCATGGCTGGCCGCCCACCCGAAGGTGACCCTTGTTCGCAGCCATGAACACTTTGCCGATCCAACCGTCCTGCCAACCCACAACTCCATGGCGGTGGAGTCCCAGCTGCACCACATTGACGGTTTGAGCGAACATTTCCTATATTCCAATGACGACATGTTCTTCGCCCGCCCCCTGTCACCGGAGATGTTCTTCACGGCAGGCGGCATTACCCGCTTCATGCTGTCCCCCAATCGCATAGGCCTTGGCGAAAGCGATGCTGAGCGAAGCGGTTTTGAGAACTCCGCCCGGGTGAACCGCCGCCTTTTGTGGGACCGCTTCGGCACCTTCACCACCCACCATCTTGAACACAGCGCAGCACCACTGCGCAGCTCAGTTCTGGCGGAGCTGGAGCAGGAGTTTGCCAAGGAGTTTGCCGCCACCGCGGCCAGCACTTTCCGGGCAGCAGGGAACATTTCGGTCACAAATTCCCTGTACCACTACTACGCACTGCTGACGGGGCGCGCCGTCATGCATGCCGAGGGCAGGGGCATCTACGTGGACACCGCCAGCACGGCCGGCCTGGCGTCACTGGCGACGATCCTGGCGGAGCGGGGCGCCGACTTCCTCTGCCTCAATGACGGCAGTTCCGGTGACGCAACGCCGGAGCAGCGCCGTGAACTGGTCACCGATTTTTTGGAAAAATACTTCCCCTTCAAGGCTCCCTGGGAAAAATAGCCCCGGGTGCCCGCCTACAAACCGGTCAGGCCCAGCGCTGCCAGGATCAGCTGCTCGGATTCTTCAGCGCCAGGGCCTGTTGAGCCTTCCACGGCTTCCAAGTTGCTTTCAGAAACAGCCTCCAGAACCTCGCTTCTGTGGATGCTGACGTCCCGCGGCGCGTCAATGCCAATACGGACGCCTTCGCCGCGGCCGCCGTCAAGGATGGTCACAGTTATGTTTCCGCCAATGACGATCTTTTCGCCTATCTTGCGTGTCAATACCAGCATGCGGTTCCTTCCATGGATGTGCAGATGGGGTTGTTGCTAAAGTTCACTCGTTGTTGACTGGCGCCCGTCGACCCAGCCAACAGGCAGTTTGAGCGCATTGACGCTCTCAGGGGTCGCGGTGTCAGTTGCGCCAAGAACAGCCAAAGCGTCGGGGACTGAATACCGGGCGGCCCGCCGAACCCAGGACTGGGTGTCCTCGGGTTTGTGGGCCGCATCCACCACCAGCCACAGCTGCTGGGGCCGCAGCGAGGCCAGCATGGAAAGGTTTGATGATCCACGCTGTCCAAAACTAAATGCTATCAACAGCGGTTTCCCCTCACCCGCCGCCTGGGCCTGCGCCTTCGTCACTTCAACACTGTCAAGGAACACGTGGCTGACGCCGTGGGAACGGTGGTCACCGGCGGTGAGCAGCTTGGCCCCGTTCTGGAGGTTGCCGGCCATGCTCCACGCGGTGTTCAGCGGCTGGTCGCGAATCCCCACCAGGACAATCAGGTCCCCAGGCACGCTTGACGGCCTCGGAATGACCTTCACGTCCTGTCCGGAGCCCCCGCCCCGGGAGGCTGCGCCGGAAATGGCCGCTCCCGCCCCGCCCGCTCCCGCCCCGCCGGCACCTGGCACAACAGCGTCCGGAACGCCGGCGTCCGGAACAACGGCCCCGGCCATCTTGTCCAGGATGTCATCAAAGTTGGGTTTCGCCTCTATGGCCCGGACGGATCCGGACGGCCGGGCGTCGTCGTCCCTGTCCGCCTGGGCCAATAGATCACCCAAGGCGCGTCTCGTGGCAGCGGAGCGGCGGGCTGATGCGGCGCGAACCGCACCGCCCCTTTCACCAAAGGCGCGGCCCGGCACCGGAGCCGTGTCAACCTCAACCATCACTTCAAAGGAGGTGGTGGCGCCGATGCCGAACAGCCCTCCCGTCTGGATCCGTTCGGCACGAACGATGCGGGCAGCCGCGCCGTATTTTTCAAAGAGCTGCCAGCGCAAACTCTCCAGGCTGTGGCCCCTAAGCTGAAATTGAGTGGGCACTGCGCACTACTCCTACTGTTTCGATGATGGGGTTCCCGGCTGTCGCCTCCGTGTAGGAAAGCACCGGCAGTCCCTTGACGCGTCCGGACACGAGCCGCCAGATGGCTGGGCGCAGCGCAGGGGCACAAACCAGGACGGGGCTGCGCCCTGAGGCTTCGGCGTCCCCAAACAACTCCGTGACGGAGGTCAGGAACCCTTCCACGCGGCTTGGGTCAACCACGATTTGGGTGCCCAGCTCGGATGGGCGGAGCCCCTCCAGCAGCGATTGCTCCAAGGCAGGATCAATCATCAGCACCGTCAGCTGGCCGTTTTCCAGATACTTGTCAGCAACCACCGGGCCAAGTGCGGCCCTGCCCGCCTCGACAAGGCCTTCGGCGTCAGTGCTTTTCTTGGCCAGCAACGACAAGGACTCGTAAATTCTGGGCAGGTCGTTGATCGGGACCTGCTCCGAGAGCAGCCCCTGCAATACGCTTTGCACTTCACCCAGGGACATGAGCCCGGGGATCAGCTCCTCAACGGTGGACGGTGAGGTCTCCTTCACACCCTCCGTCAGCACCCGGACGTCCTCGCGGCTCAGCAGCCTGGCGGCATTCGCCGTGACCACCGAGGACAGGTGCGTAACCAGCACCGAAACCCTGTCCACCACTGTGGCGCCAGCCATTTCGGCGCTGTGCCGCATCTCGGCCGGCACCCATTTGCCGGCCAGCCCAAAGACGGGCTCCACCGTGGGTGTGCCCGGCAGCGATGACAGGTTGTCCCCCAACGCCAGGACCCGTCCGACGGGCGCCGTGCCGCGCCCCGCCTCGACGCCGGCAATGCGGATGACATAGGTGGACGGTGGCAGCTCTACGTGGTCCCGGGTGCGCACCGGCGGAACCACTATGCCCAGCTCCATGGCCACCTTGTGGCGGAGTGCGCGAATGCGCGCCAGCAGGTCATCGGCGGAGCCATTGACCAGGTCCACCAAGTCGGTGGCGAGCTGGATTTCCAGGGGCTGGACGCGCATTTGTTCAATGATGTCCTCGGTGGTTTCGGCCCGCGGGGCTGACGGCATGGCCTCCAGGGCGGCCGTCTTGGCCGCAGCGGTTTCGGCGGCCTTGACCCGTTGCCCCATGAACAGCAGCAGGGCCCCGACGCCCAGGAACAAGAACACCGGCATGCCGGGAATGACTGCCATGATGATGGCCGCAATGCCGGCCACCAGCAGGGCCGGGCGCGACTGCGTCAGCTGCACGGCCGCCGTCGTGCCCAAATCGGAGGAGGCGTTGGAGCGGGTGACAATCATGCCTGTTGCAACGGCCATGAGCAGTGCCGGAATTTGTGAGACCAGCCCGTCGCCCATGGACAGCAGCGAGTAGGTTTGGACGGCGTCGGCAACGTCCATGCCGCGCTGAATCATGCCGATGGCGATGCCGCCAATGAGGTTGATGATAATGATGATGATGCCCACAATGGCGTCACCCTTGACGAACTTGGAGGCACCGTCCATGGCCCCGTAGAAGTCGGCCTCCGCGGACACCTCCACGCGGCGTTCCTTGGCTTCGGCGTCGGTGATCAGCCCCGAGTTCAGATCGGCGTCAATGGCCATCTGTTTGCCAGGCATGGCGTCAAGGGTGAAGCGGGCCCCAACCTCGGCAACCCGCTCGGCACCCTTGGTGACCACCACGAACTGGATGACAACAAGGATCAGGAAGATCACGGCACCGATGATCAGGTTTCCCCCGACGGTCACCTCACCGAATGCCTGGATGACCTGTCCGGCATGTGCCTGGCCCAGCACAAGCCGGGTGGAGGCCACATTCAGTCCCAGCCGGAACAGCGTGGCAACCAGCAGCAGTGACGGGAAAACGGAGAAGTCCAGCGGCTTCTTCACAAACATGGTGTTCATGAGCACCAGCAGTGCAAACACGATGTTGATGATGATCAGGATGTCCAGCAACAGTGTTGGGATGGGCACTACAAGGAGCAGCACAATGCCGACCACACCCATGGGGATGGCCAATGCGGACACATTGCGGTTCACGGCGAATTCCTTAGCTTGACGGGGCAAAGCAGTTGATGTGGTGCGGTGGTTCAGGCGGGGGCCAGGGCGGCCGGGATGCTCGACCCGGCCGGCAGGATCTGGTGTGTTCCGGAAGCGCTGCCGCGTTTCTTCAGTGCCATGACAAAGGCGAGGACCGCGGCAACCTGGTTGTACAGCTCCACGGGAATTTCGGCCCCCAATTCACAGGAACCGTGCAGGGCCCTGGCCAGCGGAATGTCCCTGACCATGGGCACCTTTTTCGCCTCCGCCTCGGCACGGATGCGCTGGGCCACCCTGTCCGCCCCCTTCGCCACCACGCGGGGCGCCGATTTTCCGGGTTCGTAGCGCAGCGCCACTGCCACGTGGGTTGGGTTGACGAGGACGACGTCGGCTGTTGCCACGGCGCTCATCATCCGGTTGCGTGCCATGGACAGTTGGCGTTGGCGCCTGGCCGACTTCACGAGCGGGTCGCCGTCGGTGCTTTTGTGCTCGTCCTTGACCTCTTTTTTGGTCATCCGGGTCTTTTTCCGGTTGCGCTTGGAGACCACAAAGACGTCAGCCACGGCCAGCAGCATCCCGGCGGCCACGGCGTATTGGATCAGTTGCACCAGCCCCTGCCCGGCCGTGGCCAGCAGTTCGGAAATCGGCAGTGACCCGGCCCCCAGCAAGGTGGTGCTCAGGCCTTGGACAACAATGTACAAAACCAGGCCCACGACGGCCGTCTTCAGCAGCGACTTGGCCCCATTCCAGAGGGCTTGGGTGCCCACAACTGTTTTGAGGCCCTTGAGCAGGTTGAACTGTTCGTATTTGGGTTTGAACTGCTTGAAGCGCACCCCGCCCTGCAACGCGGCGGCCGCCAGTACGGCCACCACCACAACAGCGAACAGGAGCCCCAGAATGCCTGCGAGTGAGGCAAGCCCGTCTTCCATGGCCGCCAGCGCAGCGGGCACCTCGGGATTGGCTGCGACAGCCGTGACGGTGAACATCTGGTCCGCTAGGGCATCCGTGGCTCGCGTTATGACGTTGGGGATCATAATGACGGCCGCCCCGACCCCCACCCAGGCCGTCATGTCCTGGGAACGGGACAGTTGGCCCTTCTGGCGCACCTCGCGCATGCGTTTGTCGGTGGCTTCTTCGGTTCTTTCCCCGGTGGGCTCATCCGCCACGGCTGATCACCCCCGTCAACGCTGTCATGGCCGTGGTCACCAGGGACGCGACAACAGGTCCCAGCGCGAGCAGGAGCATCCCGCCCAGCGACAGCGTCAGCATGATCTTCAGCGGGAAGCCCAGTGCGAACGCGTTCAGGGCCGGGGCCACACGCGTCAGGAGCCCCAATCCGGCGTCGGCAAGGAACAAGACGACCAGCAAGGGCCCGGCTATTTGCACGGCCGCCACAAACATTTGAGTCACGGCGGCAGCCATTGCCTCCACCGGATGGGTCAGCTCAAGGCCGCCGCCTAGGGGGATGGCGTCAAAGGATCTGGCTAGTCCGCCAATGATGAGCTGGTATCCGTCGGAGGCAAAGAGCAGGGCCAGGGTGGTCATCTGGAACAGCCGGGTGAACTGGGCGCCGTTGACCATGGACTGCGGGTCGAACGCCTGGGCCATGGAAAAGCCGCCAAACAAGTCAATGAGCGAACCTGCCGACTGGACGGCGGCAAACACCAGGTAGACCAGGAAACCCAGGGCGGCACCCGTAACGACTTCCAGCATGACGGAGCCAATGAACGCCCCTGTCTCACTCACCTGACGGTCAATACTGACCCGGCTGGTCATGGCCAGGCCCAAACCCAGCGCCAGCATGCCCTTGATGCGCAGCGGGATGGCGTTGTAGGAAAAGGGCGGCGCAATGACAATGAAGGCGGTGACCCGCACCACCGCCAACAGGGCTGCCTCCAGCCAGCCAAGGTCCAAGGGGATGTTCATGGCTTGTGCGCCCTACCCGGCCAGCAATGCGGGGATCTTGTCAAAGAGCTGGTGCGTAAACGTGACAATTTCGGTGATCATCCAGTGTCCGCAAATGACAAGGGCTATCACCACTGCCACGGCTTTGGGCACAAAAGACAGGGTTGCTTCCTGGATCTGGGTGATGGATTGCACCAGGGACACGGCAAAGCCCACCACGAGTGCCGTGATCAGGATCGGGGCGCACAATTTTGCCGCCACCCAGAGGGCCTGGACGGCAATGTTCAAGACTTCTGCGGAATTCACGGGCCACCTGAATAACTTTGGATGAGTGAGGTGATGATGAGTCCCCACCCATCAACCAGGATGAACAGCAGGATTTTGAACGGCAGCGAGATCATGACGGGCGGGAGCATCATCATGCCCATCGACATCAGTGCCGAGGACACCACCAGGTCAATGATGAGGAAGGGGATGAAGATGACAAAGCCGATGATGAAGGCTGCGCGCAGCTCCGAAATCATGAAGGCGGGGATCAGCGTCAGCATGGGCACGGCGTCGGGCGATTCCGGGTTTTCCCTGTTTGCGGCCCGGGTCATCAGGGCGATGTCCGCCTCACGCGTGTGCGGCAGCATGAAGTGGCGCAGCGGCGTCCCGGCCAGCTCAAAGGCCTTGTTGACGTCCACAGTGCCGTTCAAAAATGGCTGGACGGCCGTGGTGTTGATGTCGATGAGGGTGGGGGACATGATGAACAGGGACAGGAACAGGGCCAAGCCTGCCAGCACCTGGTTCGGCGGTATGGTGGGCAGGCCTATCGCGTTGCGTGTCATGGCCAGCACCACAAAGATCTTGGTGAACGACGTCATCATCAGCAGCAGCGCCGGCGCCACCGACAGCAGGGTGACGGCGAGCAGCGTGACAATGGAGGAGCTTGGCGTGCCGCCTAGGCCGTTGACGCTCAGGTTGACCCCGCCGGCACCCGTGCCCGTTTCGCCCGGCTCGGTGGGCGGTGTTGGTTCCAGCGGGTCGGTGGGGGCCATGACCCCCACGGCGTGCGCAGGCGCAGCGCTGACCATGATGAGCAGGTACAGCACGGCCAGCAGCAGGACCCCGACGACGGCGGCCTGCACCCAACTGCGCGGGTGCACCAAGGCCCTGCTCACAGATTCAAGCCTTTTCTTACCGCGGCGCCCGCCTGTGTCCAGGTGCTGCGGGCAAAGATTGTCCCGTGCAAGGGGCTGGCATCCGGTCCCGGGTGGCGCAGCCGGCGTGCGGCGCCGTCGCGGCGCAGTGCTGGCTCGCCGGCCGCCTTGAGCACCTCCTCAAAGGCGGGATCGGCCACAAAGGCCACGTCGGCAAGGTCCGCTTCGGGGTCGGGCATGGGCGCATCGGAGGTGTGCAGCACGTTGATGGAGTGTTCGGTGACGCCGAGCAGAAAACGCTGCCCGGCAGATTCAACAACAACCACCGAGGCTTTCTGGCCCACAGCGCGCCGGCCAACCACCTCAACCACTGCCTGCCCGCTTTGACGCCCGCCCCGGGAGAAACGCTTTTGCGCCATCCACAAGAGGACCATGACTACTGTGAGGGCAAGCCCCACCCGCAGTACCAGGAGGAACGCGTCCACCTAGCCAACCGTCTCAGCCGTGTCAAGGATCTTGGTGATGCGCACGGCGTAGTCCTGGTCCACAACAACAACTTCCCCATGGGCGATGAGGCGGCCATTGAGCAGCACGTCGGCGGGAGAACCGGCCGAACGGTCCAGGTCCACAACATTGCCCGGCTCGAGCCCCAGCACGTTGGCCACGCTCATGCGGGTGCGTCCAATGACCACCGACAATGCCATTTCAACGTCATGGATGCGTCCCAGTTTTGCTGCGCTCAATTCACCGCCGCCGTTGCCGGCCGAGTTGCGGATCTTGACGGCCAACCAGGCAAACGGGTCCTGGCCGGCGCCGCCGTCGAGCACCTGGAAAACGGCCGCACCGGAGTCTGCGAAGAGGGCTGCCGCATCATTCTCCGTGACCTCGCCAAGAACGCCGGAACCAAATTCTGCTGAGGCCGCTTCAAAGGCCGGGCGCAGGACGTCGGCCAGCGAGAACGGGCCCGCACCTCCGGCCACACGCAAGGAGTCCGCGGCGCGGGATGACAGCACCAGGGCAAGCTCGGCCGACTGCTGACCCACGTAGTCCACTGCCACACCCAAGGTTCCGGCAGGCACCGTGCCCGCGGGCGCCAGGCTGGCCGACAGCGGCGACGGCGAGGGCAGCAGCTTGGCCAGTGCGGAGGCCGCGGCCTGTGTTGCCGAAGTGGTGCTCATGAATTTGTCTCCTCAGTTGTAACAATTTGCCCGGCCTTGCGGGACCCGTGGGTCACGCCCAGGGCGCTGGCAATTGGCTTGCCCCCCACTGTCAGGTCAAACGGCCTGGTGGTGGGGTGGGGAAGCGTCAAAACATCCCCCACCGCCAAATTCAAGATGGTGTTGGGGGTGACGGGCACCGGGGCCAGGGCCAGGGCCACCTCAACCGGGACTTCCCCCATTTGGGCACGGAGCTGGGCCGGAGCCGCGGCGGCATCACTGAGCGGGTTGCTGCTGCCCAGTTGCTGCACCAGGACCTGGGCAGGGAGCGCAATGGTGGCACGCCAGCTGTTCTCCCCCACCCGGACGGTGAACCCGGCAACAACCATCAAGGTGTTGGTGGCGGCCGCCTGGGCGAACTGGGAATTAAAGTGAATGCCGTGGACGGCGGGCGCCTGCTCCAGCAACGATCCGAAGGAGTACCGCAGGTCCTCGAGCGCGTCCTCCATGAGGCGTTGCACCAGGGCATGCTCAATCTGGGTGAACTTGCGGTCCGGGACCGTTGCCGTGGAGGCTCCACCGAGCATGCGCGTGACCCAGAAGAGCGCCGCCTCGGACGGGAATTGGATGACGCCGCGGGATTCCTGGCCGTCCAGTGTAAACAGCACCATGGCAGTCGATGCGGGCAGGGAGGCTGCGTACTCGTCATACGTTGCCATGGTCACCTGCTCGGTGACGACGGTGGAACCGGCCCTGATTTTGGTGGTGAGCTGCGTGCCCCACTGCCTGGCGAATGTTTCAAAGGCCAGTTCCAGGACGCGGCTGTGCTCGCGGGCCAGTGTTGTGGGGCGTCGAAAATCGTATGCCTCAACCACCTTGTTGGCCCGGGTTGCGGGCAGCTGTGAAACAGGTGGGAGAACGGGCATATCTGTCACTATCGGCAGCTGCGGTGCGTTCGTTAGGAAGAAGCCGCTTTGGATTTTAGTACGTCGGGAATCAGTGCCCGCACCTGGTCGGGCTGGTTGGAGAGCACCACAATGTCCACCCGGCGGTTCAGCTCGCGCAGGGGTTCGGTGGAATTGTCATTGACGGAGCGGGAGGAGCCGTAACCGATGGCCCCAATCTTGCCCCCCGCAATCCCCTGGCGCTCCACCAGGTGCCTGACCACTCCCACAGCCCGCTCGGCTGAAAGCTCCCAGACGGAGGGATAGTTGGTGATGGCGTTGGCCGCATGCCCCTCCACGGATATGTCCAGCTTTGATGACTTCAGCACGGGGGCTATGGTGTCAAGCACGTCCGCCGCCCTTGTTGACAAGAGGGGGCTGTCCGGCTGGAAGAACGACTGCGATCCGACGAGTTTCACGCTCAGGCCGCGCTGGTCGATCTGAAACTGGACGTTCTCAGCGAGCCCCTTTTTCGCCAGGCGCAGGCTCATGGATTCCTTCAGGGCAGTGAGTTTGTCCACCTCCGCCTTGGCAAGGTCCAGGGGCGTTTTGGCCAGGGTCCCCTCCGTGGCAAGGCCCTGGGGAGTTTTTGTCAAGGTGCCCTCCTTGCCAACGTCCTTGGGCGGGACCACAATCCCGGAGGCGGTGTCGACCTTTCCAACAGCCACCTGGCCAAAGCCGGTGGCCAGGGAGTCCCGAAGTTTTACGTACTTGTCCTCGTCAACTGTGGACATGGCATACAAGACGATGAACATGCACATCAACACCGTGACCATGTCCATGTAGGAAGCCATCCAGCGCTCGTCGGGGTGGCTTTCCTCGGGTTTCCCCCGACGCTTGCGCCCGGACTTTCCTCGCTTGCTCATGCCGCTTTTTTGCCCTGCGCGTCGGCGCCGCCCGCGTTCTTCCCCCGCTGCTGGCGGTAGGCGGGCACCATGGCCGTCAACCGTTCACGCAACAGGGTGGGCTGCGATCCGGCCTGGACGGCCAGGACGCCTTCCATGACCAGCGTCATGCGGTCCACCTCAAGTTCGGAGAGGCGGCCCAGGCGTGTGCCGATGGGCAGCCAGATGAAGTTCGCGGACAGCAGGCCCCAGAGGGTGGCCACAAACGCGGCCGCAATCATGTGGCCGAGCTCCTCGGGCGCGGAGAGATTTTCCAGCACATGGGTCAGGGACACCACTGTGCCGATGATCCCCACTGTGGGGGCGTAACCGCCCAAGGTCATGAAGAATTTCGACGCCGTGTGGTCGCTCTTGATTTTGGCCTCGACGGCGTCGTCAAGCAGTTCGCGCAGGTCCTCCCCGTCAGTGCCGTCGGCAATGTTTTGCAGGGCGTTGCGCAGGAAGGGATCTTTGGTTTCGGCGGCAGCCGCTTCAAGGGACAGGAGTCCCTCGCGGCGTGCCTTGTCGGCGAGGGCCACAACCTCGTCAATGCTGTCACCGGGCTTCGGGGGCTTTGCCGCGAAGGCCTTCGGCAACGACTTCACCGCATGGAGCACGTCTTTCATGGTCGAACTGGCCACGCCAACGGCGATGGTGCCCACCAGGACCAGCAGCATGGGCGCCGGAAGCAGCAGGCTCGAAACACTTGCGCCTTCGAGCGCGACCATGCCATACAGCGCACCGAAGGCTATGAGCAGGCCGGCAATTGTTGCGGGATCCATCGCTTTACTATCCTTTGGTGGAGGGGTTTCCTGGAGTGTGGATGATGCTCAGCCTGGGCGGAGAGTGCAGCTCTTCAACGTCGTCGGAGTAGTTGTGGGCCAGCGAGATGATGCGGGCCCGGAAGCGGGCAATCTTTTCAATAATGTCTGCCATTGATTCGGTGACAATGTAGTTTGCCCCGTCAGCCATGACCACAGTGGTGTCAGGTGATTCAAAGATGCGCTCAATAAGGTCCGGATTCAACGCAAATTGCCTGCCATCCAGACGCGTGACAACTATCAAATGCTCATCCTTAGAGTTGCGAAGACGCCAGCCGCCCCCCCCACTGGTACTGTCGGCTGTCCCGCCGCATTGGTTAGCTGCGGGACAGCTTTTGTAGTGACACGGTGCCGCCGCTAGCGCTTGAGCTGGGTCAATTCCTGCAGCACTTCATCGGAGGTGGTGATGATTCGGGCGTTGGACTGGAACCCACGCTGGGCCACAATCAAATTGGTGAACTCCTGGGACAGGTCCACATTGGACATTTCCACATACCCGCTGGTCAAGGCACCCAAACCGTTGGTGCCTGCCGCCCCAACCGTGGCAGCGCCGGAGGACGCCGTTTCCCGGTAGCTGGATGATCCTGCCTTCTCCAGGCCGCCGGCATTGGTGAAATTGGCCAGGGCGATGCGCCCGATCACAACGTTTTCGCCGTTGCTGAAGGTTCCCGTCAGCGTGCCGTCGGTGCCCATGCTGAAGGAGTCCAAGGTGCCGGCCGCGTTGCCGTTTGTCTCCGTGACGGCCACGGTGGACAATTCCGCAAAGCCTGTGACGGCGGACAAGTCCACTGAAATGCCACCAATGGTCAGGGCGCTGCCGGGGGCGGCGGCACCGTTGGTGAACGCCAGGGCTGTTGCCCCCGTGGCACCGTTGACGTCGGCACCCTTGACATCCCAACCGGCTCCCGTGCGGGTGAAGGTCAGCGTCACGTTGCGGGACTTGCCGTTGGCGTCGAAGACCTTCATGTCACGGGTCAGTTCGGTGTTGAGCGCCGCATCCTGGGGCAGGTTGCCGCCCATGGTTGCACCCGTGGTGGCTTTGGCAGGGGCCACCATCGCCTTGGAGACGGCAATGTTGGTCAACCCGGCGCCGGTGTTGACCTGCCCGTTGACGGCCGACCAGCCCTGCAGCAGGGCACCGTCGGGTGACACCAGCCGGCCCTGGGAGTCAAAGTCGAACGCCCCGGCCCGGGCGTACAGCTGCTCCCCGCCCTTGGCGGTGATGAAGAAGCCGTCACCGGAGATCATCATGTCCGAGGACCTGCCGGTGGCCTGGGCAGAGCCCTGGGAGAAGTTGGTGGAAATGCCCGCCACCTGAACACCCAAACCCACTTGGGCGGGGTTGGTTCCGCCTGCGCCGGCCTGGGCAGCCGCACCCGCGCGGGTCAACTGTGAAAGCGTGTCCTGAAACTGGACCGTGGAGGACTTGAACCCGGCCGTGTTGACGTTGGCAATGTTGTTGCCGGTGACGTCAAGCATGGTCTGGTGGGCGCGAAGCCCGGAAATGCCTGAATACAGTGAACGAAGCATGCTTATGATGCCTTTCTGTGCTGGGTGGGTGGAGCCTGGTTGACGCTGGTGTCCGGCCCGGGCTCGGGCTTGGTTTCCGGGGGCGCATCATTGGTGGTGGGAACTGTGGTGACACCGGAAATCACGTCCAGGGGAACAGTCTTGTCCCCCACGGTGACCTGCGGGATGCCGCCGGCAAAGGAAACGGAGGTGGCAACGCCGCTGTGCTTGGCGCCGTCGGCGTCCTCCCAGGACACCTGCCGGCCAATGAGGGCAGCCGCGGAGGTGCGCATTTGCAGCGCGAAGTTCTCCGTTGCCGTCGAATCCATGTTGGTCAGCTTTTCCATGGTGGCCAGCTGGGTGGTTTGGCCGATCATTTGGTTGGTGTCCATGGGGGAAGAAGGGTCCTGGTGGCGCAGTTGGGCCACCAGCAAGTTCATGAACACCTCGGAGTCCATGACCTGCTTGGGCGCACGCTTGCCTGCAAGGCCGTTGATTCCGTTGACGGATGCCGGCGGCAGGGAACCGCCGGTTGCGTTCACCGCGGCGATGGAGTCGTTGCTCATGGTGGGTGCCTTTCTAAACCGTGATGTCCAGTGAATTGTTTGCAGCGCTTGGAATTTCCGACGGCGCCGGCCTGCGGTGCGCGGCCTGGCCCTGATCGCCGGTCCGTGCCACGGGGTTCCAGGGGTTCCCCGGCACTTGGGGGCTGCGCTGGCCGGCGCCGTGGTCCTGGCCGGCATTGCCGTTGCCTGACCCCATGCTCAGGGAGGCCGCCATGCCGCCGGCGGCCAGGTCGCGCCGGAGATCCGCCAGGATGTTGCGCAGCCCTTCGCGCCCGGCGTCGCTGGGGCTCATCATCTCGATGCGGATGCCGTCGACGGCCAGATGTGCGCGCACTGTGACAGGCCCCAGCGCATCGGGGACCACGTTGATGGTCATGACATGTTCACCCAGGGGTGCTGCGGCCAGGGCAAACAGCGGGCGGGCCAGTTGTTCGTTCAGCATGGGAGTGCCGGCCGGCACAGCTTGCTGCGCACTGCCAGGTGGCATGGACGCCGGAACCGGCGTCTGGGCCGGCAGCGGGACCGCCGGCGGAACCACTGCTGACGCTGGAGCGGTCGCCGGCGCGGAAGGTGCGGGCACAGCTGCGGCGTCAACCGGCGCCCGGCCCGGCTCCTTTGCTGCCGGGGACCCACTCTCAAGGGGTGGGGCCGTTGTGGCGCTGTTGAACCGTGCCGGCACGCTGTCCGCCGAAAATTTTGGTGCAACCGCCGCCATGGGCCGGGGCGTTGCACTCACTGCCTTGGCGTCACCCGGAACAGCCGCGGCCTCTGCGGACTCTGCGGAAGCGTTTGCGGGGAGCCCGGCAACGGCTGCGGCGAACCTGCCGCCACCTTGGGGCACGGCCGCACCCGGCGCCGTTTGTGATGGACCCGCAGCCGCCCCTGCAGTTGCTGCAGTTGCCGACGCTGCCAGGGCGGTG
>JBDTQM010000086.1:0-14977 GCA_039932175.1 Specibacter sp. | reverse complement strand
AACGGCCCCCGCGTCGCAAAACGCCACGGTGGGAACCTCAGGCATAGACTTAATGCATGACTATCATTGCTGACGACAAAGACTGGACATGGGTTTTATCCAAGCCGTGCCCCGAATGCGGATTCAATGCGCAGGAGGTCACCCCGGCCACTGTGGCAACAACAATTCCGGCGCTTTTGCCCCGCTGGCAGGCAGCACTCAAGCGCCCCAACGTTGAGGAACGCCCCAATACCTCCACCTGGTCCGTGCTGGAGTACGGCGCCCACGTCAGGGAGGTGTTTGACGTTTTTACCTCACGCCTGGAGCTCATGCTCAGCCAGGACAACCCCACCTTTGCCAATTGGGACCAGGACCGGGCTGCGGTTGAGGGAAATTACTCGCAGCTGGACCCGGATGAGCTGTCCGCCGACCTGGTGCAAAACGGCCTTGACGCTGCGTCCGCCTTTGGCGCCGTGCCCCTGGAAAACTGGCAGCGGCGGGGGCTGCGCAGCAACGGCGCGCTCTTCACCGTGGTGACGCTCTCGGGCTATTTCCTGCACGACGTGATCCACCACCTGCACGACATCAACGCCTGAACCGAAGCCGGCCGGCGGCCCTGCTTAGAGCTTTTTGTCCCAGGCGATGGTGACACGCCCCGGCTTGGCTGTGTAGCCCAAGTTCTTGTAGAGGGCCACGGCGCCACTGGGATTCTCACTGTCCACATCCAAGGTGGCGCTGTCCATTCCGGCAGTCTTGTAGCGTGCCATGGCGTCCGCCAGGAGTGCCGGGGCAATGCCGCGTCCGCGCCAAGCCCGGCGCACACCAAGAATGTCGGTGTAGCCGCAGCGCAGGCCTTCCCTGCTGAAAGCCTCGGGGTCCTCCATGGACATTTGGTAGCCGGCCACCTCCCCGCTCACTTCATCGAGCGCCACGGACGACAAATCCGGCCGGAAGCTCTCATGGTTCAAGAAGTACCGCCACTTTTCCGGGCTGCGGGCTTCCGAGCCCCAATGGTCGGCAAAGGCCTCATTGTGGGCAAGCCGCACCGCCTCGCCCAGCTCGGGGCTGAACGGCACCACCACCACGCCACGCGGAGGGGCGGGCCGGGGAAGGCCGCTCAATGGCCGCTCCATCTCGGTAAAATACCGGACCATGGCAAAGCCGGCAGCAGTGAGGAGCGCGCCGTGGGCGCGGTTTTCCTCGCGGGAGAAGGAGCGCGCCGCGGGCGCGCCCTGGCCCTCGGCGGCAAACCGGGCCCATGCCACATCCTGCTGCCAGGCCAGCACCGACGCACCGATTCCGCGCCGCTGCCAGAGTGGATCCACCCCGCCCAGGAGGAACGCCACGGACTCGCCGGCGCTCTTGGCCACGTGGCCGTAGGCGCGGGGCACACCGCTCACGTCCACGCCCACCAGGGTATTGTTCACCGCAGGATTGGTTGTGGATTCCAGGACCTCCATGAGATCCGAGTGTTGGTCGTGCCAGGGAGCATCCTCCGCCTTGGCAATGCGCACCACCAAGTCCAGCCACACCCCGACATCCGGGACTGCCAGCGGCCGGAAGGTCAGGCCGGCCGCCACGGGCCACGGCACTGTTTGCATCGACGTCATGCCCCCAAGCCTAGCTCCCGGCAGCCACGGACAGCACGTGCCTGGACCCCAGGCGAAGGTGGGTGTCGCCGCTGCGGGCAAGCTCGTCGTCGTGGGTCACCAAGACCACCGCGGCATCCTTTAGGGCAAGTCGCAAGTCCCGCACCAGCTCCCCCGCCTCGTCCCCGCCCAGGTGGGCGGTGGGTTCATCCAGCAGGACGACGTCGGCCCCGGCCACGAGCGTTCGGGCCACCGACACCCGGGTCCGCTGCCCGCCGGAAAGATGATGCCCGCCGGGACCCACGCGCGTGTCCAGGCCCAGCGGCAGCGACTCGAACCAGGGCCCCAGCCCCACTGTGCCCAGCGCCTGCGCCAAGTCGGCATCCGAGGGTGCCGAGGCTGCTGGCTTGGCCAAGGCAAGATTGGCGCGAAGGGTGGAATTGAACAAGTACGCGTCCTGTGGGCACCAGGCAATGCGCGCCAGGGTGGCCGCCCCGGCCGGTGCGTTGTTGAGCGTGTACTGCCCGGCTTCCGGCCGCAGAAAGCCCAACAGGACTGCCAGCAGCGTCGACTTGCCCGAACCCGACGGCCCGCTCACGGTCCACCACTGGCCGCGCCGGACCCGCCCGCTGACACCGGAAAACACCGGCTCCTGCGCTTGGGGGTACCGCGCCGCGACGGCCTCCACCGCCAGATGCATGACGGGGACGGCTGCTGCGGCGGTGGCAGCCTGCTCGATTTCGTCCTGCCCGGCAACCACTGTGGCGGGGACATCGAGCAGCGGCAGGGTGCGGCGCATGAGCGTCGCCAGTGCCGGCAGCGCGGAAACGGCGTCGATGAACTGGGACAGCGGTTCCGACAATGCCAGCATGAGCAGGGCCGCCACGGCTGCGGCGCGCGGATCCACGCCGGCGCCAATGGCGAGCACGGTGACAGCCACGGCCGCCACGGCCGTCAACACCGTCACGGCGCTTTGGCCAAAGCCGTCGGCCCAGGCAAGGCGGCGCAGAGGCTTGGCCACCTGCGCATCCTCGGCCACGAATCGTACGGTTTGGGCAGCGCCAACCCCATTGGCGCCGAGTTGGTCGGCAGCGGCCAGCAGCGTGGTGACGCGCCCTGCCAGCCAGACCCGGTGGACGGCTGCCGCCGCTGACGCCTTGCGTTGGGCCGCCAACACCAGCACGGGCAGCACAACCAGGCCCAAAATACCCACAATGATGACAATTCCGGCAACCTCGGGCACCAGCAGGAACATTGTGAGCAGCACGGCACCGTAAGACAGGATGGCCGCCGGGATGGGGACCACGGCCCGCGGCACGGCATCGCGGAGCTCGTCAACATCCGCCACCAGCGTGCCCAGGGCGCCGCCGGAGCGGGTCAGCTTGCCCCAATGAAGGACCGAGGATCCCAGCGAATCCCAGAGCTTGAGCCGGAGTTCCCCGGCCCAGCGGAACACGGCGTCGTGCACCAGAAGCCGTTCGCAGTAGCGCAGCACGGCCCGGCCAATGCCGAACGTCCGCACCCCCACTATCAGCGTCATCAGGTGCAGCATGGGAGGCCGCTCAGCCGCCCACACAATCAGCCACCCGGAGATCCCCGACAGCGCCGCGGCACTGAGCATGGCCAGCACCGAGACCAGCACGCCGGCGGCGAAGCGCGGTGAACGCAGCGGCAGGTGCCGCAGATGGCGCCATGTCAGCGGCGGCAGTTCCGACCCTGCGTCACGGGCGGAAACTTGACCCTTGGCGGCATCCCCCGGGTGCGGCCCAAGTGCCTGCGCGGTGCCCTGCTGCTCCGTGCCTGCCTGCGCGCGGGCAGATGAGGTGGTTCCGGCAGCGTTGCCTGTGGTGCCCAGCATGTCCGCCAAGAGTGCGTCGTGGGTGGCTGCAACCACTGCCACAGATCCCTTCAGGGCCGCGAGTTGTTGGCGCACGGCCGCGGCTGATTCCGGATCAAGGTGTGCGGTTGGTTCATCAAAGAGTGCCAGTTCCACACCGGGATCGGCGGCGATGCGGGCCAGTGCACGGGCAACGGCCACCCGGCGAAGTTCGCCGGGGCTGCAATCCACCACTGTTCGCTGCGCCAAATGCGCTGCGTTGACACTCGCCAAAGCCCCCATGAGCATGGTCTCATCGACCTCACCCGCCGCCGGACCGCCAGCGTAAAGGGCAAGTTCGGCCAACACGGTGTCCTCGGTGAAGAGCGGGTGTTGGGAAACAAAAACGATCGCCTCTGGTGCCGGCACGTGCAGCGAGCCGCCCATGGCGGCCGCGCCGTCGCCCCTGGTGCGCAGGACTCCTGCCAGTGCGGCCAAAATGGTTGACTTGCCCGTGCCGCTTGCTGTGCGCAGGACAAGTGATTCACCGGGTGCCACGGACGCAGTAAAACCCTCCACCGCCGCGGAGCTGCGGCCCGGATAGAGCACCGTGAGGTTTTGCGCCCACATGACAGCTCCACGACGCAGCTCCTGGCCGGCCGTGCTGTTCACGGTGCCGGCACCGGCAGTCCCGGCGCCTGGGCCGGACGTGCCGGCAGGACCGGCGTCGAGAATTTCCGTGACGCGGCGCAAGGCTTCAACACCGTCCTCGCTGCCGTGGTGGGCGGCGCCCAGGTCCCGCAGCGGCCGGTAGCATTCCGGGGCCAGCATCAGCGCCAGGAGCCCTGCTTCCAGGGGCATGCCGCCGTAGACCAGCCGGACGCCAATGAACACGGCCACCACGGCGACCGAGATGGTGCTGATGAGTTCCAGGGCCATGGAGGACATGAAGGCCGTGCGCAAGGTGGCCATGGTCGATTTTCGGTAGGCTTCGCAAACATTGGCCAGCGCCTTGCGTTGGGCGGTTGCCCGGCGCAGGCCAACCAGGACCGGCAGTCCGCGGGCCAGCTCCAGCAAATGGTTGGAGAGCCTGTCCAGGCCGCTGGCAGCCAGTTCCACCCGCTCCTGGGTGTGGAAGCCAATCAGGATCATGAAGACCGGCACCAGCGGCACGGTGAGCACCACAATCAAGGCGCTGACCCAGTCGGAAATCAGTATCTGCACACCCACCATGAGAGGCAGGACCGCGCAGGTGACGAGCGCCGGCAGGTAGGCGCTGAAGTAGTTGTCCAGCCCGTCCAGGCCGCGGCTGGCCAGCATGCCCTCGGCTCCGACCGCCCCGCCGCTGCTGCCGTTTTGTCCGGCCCGCGGGCTCAAGCGGTGTGCCACCAATTTGGCCCGCAGTTCCTCCTTGGTGCCCAGGGCGGCGCGTCGGGCCAGGACCTGCTGACCCCAGACCGACGCACCCAGAAGCCCCGCTCCCACGCCGCCTTGGACCAGCAGTTTCACTTCATCCAGTGCTGCGCCGCCGGCCCACTGTGCCAGGGCATGCGCCAGGGCACCTATGAGCAGGACAAGGCCCACAGCCTTCAGTGCTGCCAACCCGGCCAGTCCGGCCAGTGCCAGCCGCGTTGATGTGCCTGCCGGGAGTAAGGGACGGGGACTCATCTTAGGCTTTACCGCCCACAACTTCTGCCTTGTCCGCGGGCCCAACGGCGGCAGCAAAGTCCACCGGTGCCGGCAGGCTGTGCACACTGATGCGCTTGCGGAACACCCAGTACGTCCAGGCCTGATAGGCCAGCACCAGGGGCACACCCACGGCTGCCACAATGGACATCAAGCCCAAGGTGTAGCTGGACGAGGACGCGTTCGCCACAGTGAGGTTCCAGAGCGGGTCCAGGGTGGAGGGCAGCACCACGGGGTAGACGGCGCTGAAGATGGCTGCCGCACCGCTGAGCAGGAACACCCCCATCGCCAGGAAGCTCCAGCCTTCGCGGTTTGCCCGGTTGGCCGCCCAGGAAGTCACTGCAGCGGCAACGGCCACGGCAATCAAGACCCAGCTGAACCACTTGCCGTGCCGGAGTGCAACCATGATGGCCCAGAGCGCCAGCGGCAGCAGGCCCACCGGCAGCCAACGCCCCACCAGGCGGCGCGCACGGTGGCGGATGTCGCCGTCGGTCTTCAAGGCCACAAAGGCGGCCGCGTGAATCACGGCGAAGCCAACCACGGCCAGGCCGCCCAGCACCGCGTACCAGGTGAACCAGGCGAAGGGGCCGCCAACCCTGTCGCCGTTGTCGTTCAGGGGCAGCCCGGTGGTGGTCAGCGCCAGCATGGCGCCAATGCCGAAGGCGGCAACAAAGGAGCCCAGGGCAATGGCCCAGTCCCAGCTCTTGCGCCAGCGCTCGGAGTGGACCTTGCCGCGGTATTCAAAGGCTACGGCCCGGAAGATCAAGGCGAGCAGCACAAACACCAGGGGCAGGTAGAGGGCTGAGAAGAGCGATGCGTACCAGAACGGGAACGCCGCAAAGGTGGCGCCGCCGGCCGTGAGCAGCCACACTTCGTTGCCGTCCCACACCGGCCCCACGGTGTTCAGCAGCACCCGGCGTTCCTTCTCGCCGCGGGCAAATGTCTTCATGAGGATGCCAACGCCTAGGTCGAATCCTTCCAGGAACAGGTAGCCAACCCAGAGCACGGCTATCAATATGAACCATAAAGTAGGCAGAAAATCCATCATTAGTCCTTTAGCTCCAGCAGTTCGGCAACGGCAATCACGTGGTGGCGGTTAGTAGGCAAACGCAAGGACATCGTCGTCTCCCTCCCCACCCGGGCTGGTGCCGCCGTCATAGTTCTTCTTCGTGGGCTGGGTCTGGTCCAGCTCCGGCATGGCGGATACCACCCCGCCGCGGATGTACTTGGTCAGCAGGGACACTTCCACCACCAGCAGCACCGCATACACGGTTGTCAGGGCCACCAGGGAGAAGATCATCTCCCCTGCGGACACGCCGGGCGAGACGGCCGAGGCCGTGAACATGAAGACCTGGTCGATGCCGCTCATGGCGGGGTTGGGGGCCACCACGAAGGGTTGGCGGCCCATTTCGGTGAAGATCCAGCCGGCCGCGTTGGCACCGAAGGGCGCCAGAATGCCGATCAGGGCCAGCCGCATCAGGCCCTTGGAGCGGGGCACGGTGCCCTTGCGGGTGAGCCACAGGGCAACACCTGCTGCCATGGCGGCCAGTCCGCCGAAGCCGATCATCATGCGGAAGCCCCAGTAGGTGACAGCCATGATGGGCACGTAGTTGATCTCCGCACCGGCGCGCGGGCCGTACATGGGGTCTTCGGAGAGGTGCGTGCCAAAGCGTTCCTGGTACTCGGGCACCAGCGTATTCACGCCCCGGACCTCAGTGGTGAAGTCGCCGTTGGCCAGGAAGGAGAGCAAGCCGGGAATCTCCATGACTGCCACAACGTCGGAACAGTCGCGGCTGCCAACATCGCCAATGGACAGGATGGAGAAGCCGGTGCCATCGTGGCAGGCGGCCTCGGCGGCCGCCATCTTCATAGGCTGCTGTTCAAACATGAGCTTGGCCTGAACGTCACCGGAAATGGTTGTTCCGGCGAAAGCGATCATGGCAACCACAGCCCCAATGCGCAGCGATTTGATCCAGACCGCGTGGTCCAACTTGCTCCTCCCGGGGATCGTGGCCGACTCCCCCACAATGACCTTCCCTGATGCGTCAACGGTGTCGATGCCATCCTTGCGGCGGCGCCAGAGCTGGTACCAGGCGATGCCCAGCAGGAAGCCGCCGGCCACTGCCAAGGCACCAGTGATGGTGTGGAAGAAGGCCACGATGGCTGTGTTGTTCGTAAACACTGCCCAGGCGTCAACCATTTGGGGGCGCCCGTCAATCACCTCAACACCCACGGGGTGCTGCATCCAGGAGTTGGCCACCAGAATGAAGTAGGCGGACACGATGGATCCCGCCACGGCAATCCAGATGCAGGCCAGGTGGACCTTGGCCGGCAATTTCTTCCAGCCAAAGATCCACAAGCCCAGGAAGGTCGATTCGACAAAGAAGGCCAGCAGCGCTTCCATGGCCAGCGGGGCCCCGAAGACGTCGCCCACAAAGCGGCTGTATTCACTCCATGCCATGCCGAACTGGAACTCCTGGACGATGCCTGTGGCCACGCCCATGATGAAGTTGATCAGGAACAGCTTGCCCCAGAACTTGGTCATGCGCAGATATTCTTCTTTGCCGGTCCGGTGCCAGCTCGTCTGCAGAATCGCCACCAAGGTGCCTAGACCGATCGTGAGCGGCACCATCAAGAAGTGATAAACCGTCACGATCCCAAATTGCCACCGGGCTATGTCCAGAGCGTCCACTAACTTCCCCTCATCCGTGAAATTGCAGAACTCAACGTATTTTCTACAACATGTAGAAGTACTAGTTCTACCCTGCGTAGAACTTTGCTGTCAAAACCTGTATTGTTGAGGAGTTGGTGCATATTGTTTGTGCCACACTATTTGGCCGCAGTGACTTAAGGACGTAAATGGCGACACTTGGAGACCTCGAAAGGGCTGTCATGGACCTCTTGTGGGAGCATCAGGAAGCCATCACGGCCAACACCCTGCGCGACTTGCTTTCTCAGCGTCCCTCCGGGGACGGCAGCGCAACGGAATCCCGCCCCTTGGCCGTCACAACCGTGTTGACGGTGCTGTCACGGCTGGAGAAAAAGGGCCTGGTGGAGCGCGAACGCGCCTCACGTCCGCACCGCTACCGCGCTGTCACCACCAGGGCCGACCACACCGCGGAGCTCATGCTTGAGGTTTTGGGCTCAGCCACTGACCGTGAAGCAGTTTTGGCCCGCTTCATTGGAACCGTCAGCGACGGCGAAGCCGAAACGCTCCGCAAGCTCCTGGGCCGCTAGCAGCCACTCCCTCAACAGTGGCTGCCGGCGGCTTGACCGCCGCGCAGACCCTGTAGGTTATTAAGCATGTATTGGACCTCCTGGTTCCTTGCCGCCTTGGCAGTTGTCCTGGCGTGGCCGGTTCCCGTCTTCCTGGCCCGCGCAACGTGGCCTCCGCGCGCTCCTTTTGCTGCCATGGTACTGTGGCAGGCCATCGCCCTGGCGGGTGGATTGTCCATGATCGGGGCCATGCTTTGCTATGGACTGGTGCCCTTGGGCGACAACCTGGCCAGTGGTTTGCGCGGCCTGGTGCGGATCTTTCTGGGCACGGAATCCCTTGACACGCTTGGCATGCCGCACGCCTTCGCCCTGAGCGCCGCCGCCCTGCTGAGTGCACATTTGGTGTTCACCCTGTGGCTGACATATTTCCGCATCCAGCAACAACGACGCCGGCACAGGGACTTGTTGAATCTGCTCAGTTCTCCCTCCGACGATCGCCCCGGCACGGTTGTCATCAATCACCAGGCCCCCGTGGCGTACTGCCTGCCCGGCGGATCCCGCTCGGTCACAGTCCTCTCCGACGGTCTTTTGGAGCTGCTCTCCCCCGAAGAACTGCGTGCAGTGTTGTTGCACGAACAAACACATTTGACCCAGCGCCACCACCTGCTGCTCTGGGCCTTCGCCGCGTGGCGCTCCGCGCTGCCATGGCTGCCAACCTCAAAGCTTGCCCAGCGTGCCGTGTCTTCCCTTATTGAGATCATGGCCGACGACGTGGCGTTGCGTTCGGTGAGCAAGTCCACCCTGGTCACGGCCATCGCCCTGGTGGCCAGCGGCTCAGCCCAGCTGCCGGCTGCCGCGCTGGTTCAGGACAGTGCCGCCCAAATTGACACGCCCGCCACGACCTCGGCCCGGCTCAGCAGGCTGCTGACTCCGGCACCGGGCCTGGCTGCGGGCTTGCAGTCGCTGATCATCGCCGGTGCCCTGTTGTTGCTGGCCGTCCCCACGGCCCTGCTGCTGGTGCCGGGGATCCTGCCGCAGTAGGCGCTTAGGCGTCGATGCGGCCCTGGTCGAGGTATTCACTGCCGGCCACGATGAACTCCTTGCGTGGCGCCACCTCCGAGCCCATGAGTAGTTCAAAGGTGTGCTCGGCCCTGTCGGCATCGGCACTTGTCACGCGGCGCAGCATTCTGTGCCGCGGGTCCATGGTGGTCTCCGCCAGCTGTTCGGCATCCATTTCACCCAAACCCTTGTAGCGCTGGATCGGGATCTTGTACTTCTTGTTGGTCTTCTCCAACTTGGCCAGCACCGTGTGCAGTTCCTTCTCGGAGTAGGTGTAGATCATTTCGTTGGCCTTGGAGCCGGCA
This sequence comes from Specibacter sp., assembly GCA_039932175.1. Classification (GTDB taxonomy): domain Bacteria; phylum Actinomycetota; class Actinomycetes; order Actinomycetales; family Micrococcaceae; genus Specibacter. The sequence goes on along the minus strand of JBDTQM010000086.1, from coordinate 5,327 downwards.
TTGATGACCTCCACCCGGTGCAGCGGCGGGACGGCGGCGTAAACGTTGCCGGCGTCGATCATGGGACGCATGTAGCGGAAGAACAAAGTCAGCAGGAGGGTGCGGATGTGGGCGCCGTCAACGTCGGCATCCGTCATCAAAATGACCTTGCCGTAGCGGGCGGCGGAAACGTCAAAGCTGCGGCCCGAACCGGCCCCCACCACCTGGATCAGGGCCGCACACTCGGCGTTGGCCAGCATGTCCCCCACCGACGCTTTTTGGACGTTGAGGATCTTGCCGCGGATGGGCAGCAACGCCTGGAAGTCCGAGGAGCGGGCCAGCTTTGCCGTGCCAAGTGCGCTGTCACCTTCAACAATGAACAGCTCCGTCTTGGCAACATCGTTGCTGCGGCAGTCGGCCAGCTTGGTGGGCAGCGACGACGTCTCCAAGGCGGTCTTGCGGCGCTGGGTTTCCTTGTGGACCCGGGCGGAGATCCGCGACTTCATCTCCGAAACCACTTTTTCCAGCAGCGTGCCGGCCTGGATTTTTTCCCCGCGCGCCGTGGAATTGAGCTTTTCCTTCAACTCTTTTTCCACAACCTTGGCCACAATGTTCTTCACTGCGGGCGTGCCCAGGATTTCCTTGGTCTGGCCCTCGAACTGCGGCTCGGCCAGACGCACCGTCAACACTGCCGTGAGCCCGGCCATGACATCGTCCTTCTCAACCTTGTCAGTGCCGGCCTTGAGCTTGCGCGCGTTGGTTTCAATGACCTTGCGGAAGGTCTTCAGCAGTGCCTGCTCAAAGCCTTCCTGGTGGCGGCCGCCCTTGGGCGTGGCAATGATGTTGACGAAGCTGCGCATGGTGGTGTCGTAGCCAATCCCCCAGCGCAGGGCGATGTCCACTTCGCAGTCGCGCTCCACGGCCGTGCTTTCCAGCCGGCCCTCGGCGTTGAGCACGGGAACTGTTTCGGTAAAGGTGCCGTGGCCCTGCAGGCGCCAAATATCTGTGACGCCGCTGCCCACGGCGAGGAAGTCCACAAACTCGGAGATCCCGCCGTCGTGGTGGAAAACCTCCTCGTGCGTGGCAAATTCGCCAGGTGTGCCCGGCACCCTGCGCTCGTCGACAACCCTGATACGCAGGCCTGGCACCAGGAAGGAGGTTTGGCGGGCACGGGAGACCAGTTCCTCGTAGGAGAACTTGGCGTCCTTGGTGAAGATCTGCGGGTCCGCCCAATACCTGATGCGGGTGCCTGTGACGCCTCGCTTGGTGGTGCCCACAATGTCCAGCCCGGATCTTTCCACAAAGGGCTCAAACGGCACGTCGGGGCTCAGGGACTTGCCAACATCCTTGAAGTGTCCCGGTTCGCCGCGGCGGAAACTCATTTGATAGGTCTTGCCGCCACGGTCCACCTGGGCGTCCATGCGCGCTGACAGCGCGTTGACCACGCTTGCACCCACACCGTGCAGGCCACCGGAGGCGGCATAGGAGGTGCCGCCGAATTTGCCGCCGGCGTGCAGCTTGGTCAGTACCACTTCAACGCCGCTGAGCCCTGTTTTGGGTTCCACATCCACGGGGATGCCGCGGCCGTCGTCGTGCACCTCCACCGAGCTGTCCTTATGCAGGATGACAGTGATGTGCTGGCCATAGCCGGCCAGGGCCTCATCCACAGAGTTGTCGATGATTTCCCAGAGGCAGTGCATCAAACCGCGGGAGTCGGTGGATCCAATGTACATTCCGGGGCGCTTCCGGACAGCCTCCAATCCCTCCAGCACGGAGAGATGGCGGGCGCTGTAATCGGAACTTTGGCGTGCCACTGTGGACATACTCCTCTAAGGACTGCGGAAAGGCGGCAAACTGCCGAATGCGCTGACTGCGCTTGATTCAAGTTTAACTGGTGCACGGCACTCCTGCCGGCAGGCTGGCCGCCCGGAGGTGGCTACGCGGTGAGCGAAAGTGGCGCCATCCAAGGATTGATTGGCTACGAATAATGGTTATATAGGTATCAGGATCTATGAAGGAGGCCATCATGACTACCACCGTCATTGCCAGCCACGAGCTGAGCACACTTGACCGCTGCGACCGTTGCGGCGCCCAGGCGTATGTACGCGTAGTGCTGGAATCCTCCGGCGGCGAGCTGCTTTTCTGCGGCCACCATGCCCGCGCTGTTGAAGCCACGTTGAAGCCGTTGTCATCGCAGTGGCACGACGAGACCGGTCGGCTGCACGAAAAGTCTCCTGTATCGGAGGACTAGGTCACTTCGCAAAAGCAGGGTCCCGGATTAATCCGGGACCCTGCTTTTTTGCCCAACCCAAAACTGACCCGCAGCAGTGGTCGAACATTCGCGAAAATCGCTGCTTTTTCGACCACTGCTGCGGGTCAGTTTGAAGACGACTGCTTAGTCCAGGTAGTCGCGCAGAACCTGTGAGCGCGACGGGTGGCGCAGCTTGGACATGGTCTTGGATTCGATCTGGCGGATGCGCTCACGCGTAACGCCGTAGACCTTGCCGATTTCGTCTAAAGTCTTCGGCTGGCCGTCGGTCAAGCCAAAGCGCATGGCGACAACGCCTGCTTCACGCTCGGACAAAGTGTCCAAGACGGAATGAAGCTGTTCCTGCAACAAGGTGAAGGACACGGCATCAGCGGGAACCACTGCCTCGGAGTCTTCAATCAGGTCACCGAACTCGGAGTCTCCGTCTTCACCCAAGGGGGTGTGCAGGGAGATGGGCTCGCGGCCGTACTTTTGTACCTCAACAACCTTTTCCGGGGTCATGTCCAATTCCTTGGCCAATTCCTCAGGGGTTGGTTCGCGACCCAAGTCCTGCAGCATCTGGCGCTGCACGCGTGCCAGCTTGTTGATGACCTCAACCATGTGCACGGGGATGCGGATGGTGCGGGCCTGGTCAGCCATGGCACGGGTGATGGCCTGGCGGATCCACCAGGTTGCGTACGTGGAAAACTTGAAACCCTTGGTGTAGTCGAACTTCTCGACAGCACGGATCAAGCCCAAGTTGCCTTCCTGGATCAAGTCCAGGAACAGCATGCCGCGGCCGGTGTAGCGCTTGGCGAGGGAAACAACCAAACGCAAGTTGGCCTCGAGCAGGTGGTTCTTGGCGCGCTTGCCGTCATGCACAATGCGCTCGAGGTCGCGCTTGAGCTGCGGGTCCATGGCGTCGGCACCGGCGGCGAGCTTCTCTGTGGCGAACAGGCCGGCCTCAATGCGCAGGGCCAAGTCCACTTCCTGTTCAGCGTTGAGCAAGGCAACTTTGCCGATCTGCTTCAGGTAGTCCTTGACGGGGTCGGCTGTGGCACCTGCCGACATGACCTGTTGGACGGGGGCGTCGTCGTCGTCTGAGTCCGAGTAGACAAAGCCCGTTCCGGTGGGGACGGGACGCTCCGGGGCGGCGTCGTCGCTCTCTTCGTCCTCGGGCACAACAGCCTCAGCATTCGACTCGTCGTCGTCCTTGGCCTTGCCGCGGCGTGTGGCAGCTTTTTTGGGGGCAGCCTTTGCTGCGCCGGGAGTCTCGTCGCCAGTGGCTGCGGCAGCCTTCTTGGCGGCGATCGTGGCAGCCCGCTTCTCTGCTGGAGTCAGCGGCACGGTCGCTGAGGATGCGGGGTCCTCGATCTCCTCGGTTGTGGAGACTTTGCTCTTGGCAGTAGCAGACACAGAAAACCTTTCTTACGGCGGTCTGTGGAGTTACCTTGGGGCAACACCACTATGACCCTGTCAAGTCCATGTTGCTTGTCGCATCACATTTGCTTGGAGGGTCACAAGGTATAACTCCTTGTAGCGCGGGGTTGTTCCCACCGCCCCGGAAAAGATCTTCCGGGCCAAATTGCCCAAACAATGTTGACACGTCAACACGAACCCAACCGGGTCTCGGCTTACAGTCTCTCATGTTTTACCCGCTGCTCCATGCCGCCCGCAAGTGTTTTGGGAATTGATCCATGCAACAAATCTCATACTGTGTCCCTTCCGGGGCCGAAAGTGGGACTACGCCGCCTCCTCATCCAGATCGTCGCAGTCCCGATACCCGCGCCAGGCCGTTTCCGGGTTCTTGGCGCATTCGGCAATGCAGCCAACGGAGAGCAACTGATCCAGCATGCTGGCAAGCTTGTACCCGGGCTGGTGCGCCTCACAGGCGGCGAAGTAGCCCCCTGCCCACGTGCCGCGCCCCTTGCACCACTGAATCCAACCGAGGATGCACAGCAGCGGCGCCTTGTCCGCCCCTTTTGTGCTGGCGGCCAGGAACTTCAACAGTGGTTCGGCGCCGTCGATCCTTGGCCAATTCGGCGCAAAAGAGCCATCGCTTTTACCCTCGACGGGCGCTCCACCAATGAGGATGTTGGCATAGTCCCGGCCCGCCGCCTCAATGACGTCATCCGCAACATGATCCGCAATGACCTGGCGATTGGCGGCCTGGTTGCCGCCGTACCAATTGGCAGGGACCACAGGCGGTTCCGCATCCGGGTGCACAAGCCCGGTGGCGGCAGCCCCGGTGAAGGCGTAGTCGCAGGAGGTGGCCAGCGACACCATGACCGTGTCCCGAACTGAGACGTTCTGCAAACTGGCCAGCAAATAGGCGCTCAACTGTTGATCGGGAGTCCCTGGCCACCGTTCCAGGCTGTGCTCCCAGGCGCCCAGCGTGAGCGCAAGTTGGTGCGCGGCGAGTCCGGAGCGGCCCAGGACGGCACGGTATTTGAGAACGGCAGCTGCGACGGCGTCAGCAAAGTCGGTGTCCTTGACGGCTGTTTGTTCTAAGATTTGCTCCCTGGGGCTTTCGCGCACCATGCTGCCGCGGAAAATGAATTCGGCGTTGACAAAGCTCTCCCGGATGGATGAGTTGTCCTTGCCCGGCCACGGGCAGCATTGTCCGTCGTTGCACTCCATGCTGCGCCAATGCCCAGTCCCCACATACCAGGCGTCGCGAACGGGCAGGCCCGCCTTGCCCAAGGCCTTGCGCAGTTCCCGATACATCTTTGCTTGCGGGCATCGCGCCGGTTCCAGCCAATCTTCCCGGCCGAAGATGGCGATGAGGCATCCGTCGGCTTCCCGGTCGTTGGCCAGTTGGCTGGCGGCAATCCTGGCAAAGTGGGCTGTCTCCCCGGTCTCATCCGGGGGCAGGTCCAACCGCATGGTGGCCCGGAGCAGCTTGCCGCCCATGCCGATGCACACAATGCTGTTCCGGGGCCAATATCCCATCATGTGGGGAATGAATGCCAGGAGGTCCTCACCGGCGCTGACCTTGATCTTGTCTACTTGTTTTCTCATGCCTCAAGGGTGCTGCCCTTAAGGCGCCGGCACCAGAGCGATGTCGCGGAATCGGCAAATCTGTGGATAACACTGCCGC
>JBDTQM010000085.1:0-15088 GCA_039932175.1 Specibacter sp. | reverse complement strand
CCCCGCCCTCTAAAGGGATGCGCGAGATGAAACCGTCGCCAGCGAGTTGGAGAATCGTCAGCCGCTCGGCACGGACAAGCGGGCGGGTGTCCGAAAATGCATCGACCTGGGTGTCCTGCAGGACGGCGGAGTCCAGAGGCAGTTGCAACGGCTTATGGCGTGGTTGGTAGTTCTGTTACTGCAGCCAAATTCTCCATGGGAATCCACAGCCTAGGAGTTTCCAAGGGCTTGGGATGATTTCTGCGGCAGGCATTGCCCGGTCCGCCCCCGCATAGCCGCCAAAGGCAACCAGACTCCACCCTTCGCTACGGGGAGAAAACAACTTCAAAGTATCGGGCGTATCTCTCACGTCCTCATCAGAGATGACTTCATTAAGTGTCCACGCCACCATCGGCCGTGTTTTCCGTCACATGACGCTCTGTTGGGGGCGTGTGCTCGCATAGGCTGAGGCTGTTGCCTCAATGAGGAGGCAGTCGGAAAACAATCAAAGAAAGCAATGGCGCATGAACTTTGAATCCAATTCCCTGACCCTGAAGATCTGGGACCGCTCCACGATCGAACACACTTTGGAAACGGCGATTGCCCATGTTTCCATCAAGTCCAACACACCGAGAGACCTAGTGAAGGTTACGCGAAGCGGGCCCAATCTATTCACCGTAAGCGTGACCGGAGCATAACCGGTGACTGGCTGACCGATCTCGGCTAAATTCCAGCGCATAGCTGGTTCTAAGTTAACCTTCTCGGAATCCATGCCGTCGTTATGTGGGCGGCGACGGTGATGGGCATTGAGTATCCTCGCTCATCGTTTATGGGAGCATCCAGCCGAGAACCATCATCACGGAGTTGTTCCCATTGGGAACACTTTTCCTGTCGGACTGGACCGGACTGAGTCGTACCGGGGCATACTCCCGCAAGGATCCGCTATTGGCCCTTCTAGCCGGGGGCAATAGTTTGGTTCGAGTCCCACCTTGGGCACGCTAAACCTCCTGGTCACAGGAGGTTTTCGTGTTTAAGTGTTGACACGGCGTTCCCTTGAGGGGTATGCCTATGCAGTGTGCTGGATCTCTGACGCTGCTTTAGCTATTTGTCGCTGACGGCTCCTTGCAGACTGATTCGGGGACATTTTCCCCTTCACACTGTTCATGGTGCGCCGGAACCTTAACGACATGAGCTGGCCGTTATCTGGCCAAGTGACTGGGGCACTACTGATCTCAGCCTTTCAAGCTCGAGGGGTGCGTGCGCTCGAGGGCGGACATAAGTGAATTTCAGAGCGCCGGGTGCCGGACGTGTGCGCATGCATTCCGCATGAGCTACCACGCCCCGAAGCGTAGGCGTGAACATGCCTTGCCAATGACTTCGGCTCGTTACCTGAATAAGTCACCAATACAGCGGCATCGTACCCGGGCTGCTTCAAACTCCGATCTGTTGCGCCACTGACGGGACGAATTACTGGTAAATGATTCGTACGCTTCAAAATTCGACCCTGAAGGAGCGCAGACTGCACCGGCGACCCATCCTGCTGTTGCCAGGCGTCAGTCCGTCGTGCAACTGCACTTCTCACTTGCTTAGAGATTCCACAAATGCGAGGCTGGCACGGGAAATTTCGGTGCGGGCGGCATCGTTGGAAATTGTTGGTTCACCATCGCCAGCTTGAGGCCCGTAGTCACCGAAGTTTGCGTGGACACCGCCTTCTATGTCCCTGAAGTTGGTGTCCTTGGGAAGTGTGTCCTTTGAGGCATTGATCTTTTCTGGGGTAGCCAATCCGTCGTTGGAGGCGGAGATTGAGAGCACGGGTACAGACACAGTGCTCATGTCTGAGGCTGGGTAGGATGCGAAAAATAGTACGCCGGCCACAGGGTCACCGGGATCTTTGGAGAAAGCTTGCGCATCATTGGCAGCCACGATGCCACCGAGTGAATGGCCACCGAGTACCCAACGCTCTACGGGTGGGTACTGGGTTCGTGCTGAGGTGAATGTACCGGTGGACAGAAAAGCGATACTCAAAGGCTGTTTCGGAATGACAACAATATGGCCACTTTTGGCCAGCGGTCGCAAGACCGCGGCGTAGGCTCGGGCATCAACGAGAGCTCCAGGCTGAAAGAACACCCCTACCTCGCTTGCGGTACTCGTTGGTGTCATCACGATCTGAGTCGGGGTCTCGGTGACGGTAACGGTGTCATCAGATGTCATGGCCGCTAGGGCAGGAGCTGCGGCACTGTAGGGAACCAGCCACCAGATAAGGGCTAAGAGCGCACACGAGACCACTAGGCCGATCCCCCGCATGACTTTAAACCTACGGCGGGTGGTTGCGCGACCATGCCAGGAGCGCGCGGCAACCACCGTAGAGCTGATGAAAACAATTCCCAAGAGAATCGCATATGCGGGGTGGCCATGCGTGAGCATTCCACCGGTGGAGATGGCCGCCCAGACTACAACAGCAACGCCAAGGGTGGATACGCTTCGGACTGCCCAGAAAAAGAACGTATCGAAGCGGGTAAAGGTCCGATTGCTCCCGGCAGCTAATTCTCCGGGCGTAGTAGGTTCCTCAATGGTCATTTTTCGCTCCAAACTGACGACTCATACTGGACTTAATTCTCCCTCTCAGAGAACCGCTAGGTGGTACCTTGTGCACGGCTTGGATGAGGAAATTTTCGGCACGGGCAGTCGGGAGTTCACAAGAACTGAGCTCCATAAGCAACGGACGGCGTTGCCGATGTGGAAGATTGTTGGAAGAGCAAGTGACTGACCCGAGATACTTCCATGATGGAACTATCTGAGAGTAGTATGGCACGCGTGGAAGCAAATAAGGGCAGCAGATACGTAAGACTACGTTGGTTTGGACTTGGGGCCGTCAGCTTGTCGGTGGCACTAATTATCATGGACAGCACCATTGTTGCTGTTGCCGTGCCAGCGATCATCAAAGATCTAGGACTGAGCACAACAGAAGTTCAATGGATCCAGGAAATCTACACTTTAGTGTTTGCGGCGTTGCTGTTGGTCTGGGGTAGGGTCGCGGACCGGGTGGGCCGACGTCGGATCCTTGTAGTGGGACTCCTGATCTTCTTGGCCAGTTCAGCTTTGTGCGCTTTGGCGCCCTCGGGGATGTGGTTGATCTCGGCACGCGCAGTGCAAGGGATCGGTGGCTCGATGATTCTTCCCACCACCCTCTCGTTGCTCAACGCTAACTTCCGTGGCAAGGAACGTACCATCGCCTTCGCCGTTTGGGGTTCCACCATCGGTGGCATGGCTGCGCTTGGTCCAATCGTTGGAGGATGGCTCACCTCCTCTTTCTCGTGGAACTGGGCATTCTTGATCAATGTTCCATTGGGTCTGCTTGCCGTCGGCGGTGTACTGTACTTCGTTGCTGAGTCCAGCGAAGTTGCCACCGGGAAGCTCAACGATTATCTAGGTGCCCTGCTGTCCGTGGTGGGTTTTGGGTCGCTGGTCTTTGCTCTGATCGAGGGCCGGCACTATGGATGGTGGAGAGCCAACGCTGGTGCTCCGTTCAACATATTCGGACTCTCCCCAGTCCCGGCGGCCTTTGTGCTGGCCGTTGCAGCGCTGGCGGGATTCCTGCTGTGGGAACGATCGAGGCAGCGCTCCCATCGAAGTGTATTACTGGACGTATCCTTGTTCAACATCTCCTCATTTTCCCGCGGCAACCTCACAGCCCTGACTGTAAGCCTGGGTGAATTCGGGTTGATTCTGACGCTGCCGTTGTGGTTCCAAAACGTATTGGGGCTTAACGCGCTTCAGGCCGGGGTGGCGCTGGTGCCGTTGGCAGTGGGGTCATTTGTGGCTTCAGGAACCATCTCCGCACTGTCTAAGTCGTTGCCCGCTGTGCGGATGGTGCAACTGGGGGTTGGTTTGGAAATCATTTCCGTTGCAGCCTTGGCCCTGTTATTGAAGCCTGATTCTTCAACGTGGATGACTTCGGGAATTCTCTTTGTCTACGGCATTGGGGTAGGTTTTGCCACAGCCCAATTGACCCAGGTGGTACTGGCCGACGTACCGGTCCAGCAATCGGGGCAAGCCGCGTCGACGCAGTCCACGGCCCGCCAGGTGGGTTCTGCATTGGGAATCGCCATTCTGGGCACGGCATTGTTCAGCACCCTGAAGAACTCCACCGAAACTCAGGTTGCCGAGCTCGTATCCCAGGTTCCGCAATTGCAGGAGGCCGTGGACTCTGTCACCCGTAGTTCCGGGGGGACGATCGCGGCACTGGCGGGTAATCCACAGACCGCGGCCATAGCGGAGGCGGCCCGACATGCGCTGACCCAAGGGGTATCGGTGGCTGCATGGATAGCTGCTGCAGTCTTGACCCTGGGATTGTTGACAAGTCTAAGACTCAAACCCACACTGCCCACGGGCACGAACACAACGCAGACTGCCGAAACCAGCGCAGATACCGTTCAGTAAGCTCACCAACACTCTGGATCCCGAAACAGCGCCAGTGCTTTACAGTTTGGGAATCCCGTATGCCGGATGATACTGACCGCTGACACGGATCCTGCCCGGTGAAAGCGGTCAGTAGGTTCCGATTGAACGGAACCCCCACACCGACCCATCCCAACTCAGACGGCGGTCGAAGCTCACAAGGTGACCTGCGGCAGGAATTCCACTACCAATCAAGAGGCCGTCGCCTGACAGCGACGCACGCCCGGCCGAACCCAAGCCACCGCGGCTCGCAGACCCGACTCCGCCGAAATAATTTCCTGTTTTCGACTGAGTTGCGGTCCGTCTATTGCGTATGTGCTGAGTGGCTGAGCCCGCAAAAAAACTTGGACGGAACCCTGGACGGGCCTTGTGAAACTTTCGGCGGCGCAACGATTGCCGCGTCGACCTGCGGCATTACCTAAGGGTCTCCCGCCGTTGTGTTGACCGCTAAAGGAATGGGCGTAAAGGGATGATGACGGATTCACTGAATCGTGCCACCCATGGACGGGTGGTCCATTCTTCCAGTGTGAGTTCGTGGCTGTTGCGACTGTCGACGTTGAAGACGTCCTCCATATTGTTGGCGAAGGCCTCGTCGTGGACTTCGAGGTTTGTTTCGTAGTTTCCGGTCAAACTCAGGCGGTCAATATTTGCTGTGCCGATGGTTGACCACTGGCCGTCGATGGTGGCAGTTTTCGCGTGAATCATGGCGTTACGGTAGAGCAGGATCCGGACACCAGAATCTAGTAATGACTTGTAGAAGCCGCGCGATAGCCAGTCTGAGAGAACATGGTTGGAATCGCGCGGCAGGATCACTCGAACGTCCACGCCACGTTCGCTGGCTTCAAGCAGGGCCCTAAGGATCTGCTGGTCAGGAATGAAATAGGCCATCGTGATATATATGTGTTTCTCGGCCCGGCCGATCGCGTCGAGGTAGATTCCCCGGATCGGGTAGACCAGACTTGCCGGGATATTGTTGATCGCTCGGATCCTGGACTCCCAGGTCCCGGGCGTCGTGTGGTGAATTTTCGGGTTTCGGCCGGGAAATTGGCGGTTCCATACCGAGACGAAAGCGTTGCGGATATCCCATACAGATGTACCTGTTACTCGCAGATGGGTATCGCGCCATTCGGTGGCGTAGAGCGAGCCAATGTTGTATCCGCCCACAAAACCTGTTTCGTCGTCGACAATGAGTAGCTTGCGGTGATCCAAACTTGTGGAGCGGATGCTGCCTAGAAGTAGCGAGGGTCGAAACATGGGGAATCGATAGACATGGATGGCAGGATGGAACTTGAAAAACGAGCCAGGAACCACGAGGTTGGCAAAAACGTCATAGACGACGTAGACCTCTACGCCGCGCTCTGCCGCTTCGTTCAAGGCTTCCTTGAACTGATGCCCGGTTTCATCGTTTTTCCAGATGAAGGTTTCGATAAAGATCTGCTTCGTCGCACCACGTATCGACGCGATCATGTCGGCATATAGGTCAGCACCGTAGGTGTACAGCTTGATATTTGATTCACCGATACTGCTGTGAAACGTGCCTGGATGGGGGAAGCCGGTTCGTTTGGACCGGGAGCGGCGTTTGATCGCATCCCAGAGAACAAGGCCGGTTACCACGGTGCCTTGAAGGGCTCCTACCGCCACGGCGGTCCTCAGGACGGTTTTTTTGACTGCCTCTACGGCAGGAGTGGGCAGAGCTTGATCCATGATCACAGCCTAGCCCCCGCCCGCCCCTTGACTTGCACGACTTGCAGATACTGTTTGGTGCTGATGTCGTGTCTGGCCCTTTGGGCGCCCGTTTTCCGGGCGAATTTCACCCAGCGACTCAAGTGGGTGCAGATAGCCAGCCTGGTGTTTATCGATGGTCAAGCGTGTCCGGAAAAGTAGTTGGAAGCCCGCGTGCCGTGCACCTCAGGTACCAGGGACGGCCAGTTCAATAAACCCGTGGCGTCTGTTCTGCTCGTGCGCCTGATGATCTTTATCTCCACTATCGCTTCCCATGACGGTTCACCGGGCGGATGTGGAACGTCGCCGGCGGAACGTATAAATCAGGCCTAGGACAAAGGCAACTACACCGGCCCCCATGAAAATGTCGCCCACCAACGGGATATCAACCCAGTCCAGTTGAAGAGTGAGCGCAAATCCAAGAATTGCATCAATGCCACAACCAATACTCATGCCGCACTCCTTTCTTATCAACGATTCAATGACTGGGGATCACCGTACATAACCACTCCTTGTCACTATGCAGGCCGTGCCGGCCACCATGGCCATCCACAGCTCCGTCCTTGTCTGCCGCGGCAGTCAGTGCACCTATTCCTTGACAGGCCAGGTGTACATCTCGTTGGGAAGCTAGCTAATACTGGCCCTGCAGCCTAAAAGAGCCCGACCTCCGGCCCAACTCATTGCGTCCCTTGCAGTTTCCGTCCTGCTCGATAGTCGTGGCGTGCAGGTGCCTGAACTTGGGCGGGGAGAGCAATATCCGCTTTTTGGTTGGGCGGTGGGTTTCCACTTTGGAGTTGATGAGGATCATGATGGCGCCCACGGGGACGGGGCTGGCCTCTGTCTCCCCGAGGACATTGAAAATCAGGTTTTGCGGTCCTAGATGTTTGAAGATCCTGTTTCGGGGGAATGGTAGTGGGTGAGGCTCACGGCGCCCCTGCCGCGTAGCCCGAGAAACAAGCACCGCGTAGGCGCTTTTGTGTCCTACGCACTTTCGTTCTATGAAGGAGACAACCGTGGGTGTCGCAGACAAGTTTGAGAATAAGGCCGAAGAGTTCAAGGGCAAGGCCAAGGAGCACATCGGTGCCGCCACGAACGATCGGGGTCTTGAATCCGATGGGCAGGCCGACCAGGCAAAGGCCGGCATTAAGCAGGCCGGTGAGCACGTCAAGGACGCGGCGAAGGACGTTGCCGGCCACTGATCCCGGTGGAACCATCTGGGTGGGCCCATATTGGGCTCGTCCCCACTCGACCTGAGAAGTCGAACCAAGAAGGAGTTAGTTCATGAGTTTTATCGCGTTCCTGATATTGGGACTCATCGTTGGTGCGATCGCGAAAGCCATCCTGCCAGGCCGTCAACGTGGCGGCATCATTATCACCATGCTCCTGGGAGTCGTGGGTGCCTTGCTTGGCGGATGGATCGGAGGGGCGATCTTCGGCGTCGGGCTTGAGAACTTCTGGAGCCTGCAAACGTGGCTCGTCGCCATCGTGGGATCACTCGTCGTCTTGGGCGTTTATGGCGCCGTTGTGCGCCGCCGCGCCTAATATGAGCTGACGATCCCGGATCCGTTCATCAGGCACGAAGACATAGTCAATGACTGTCGTGCCTTCAATTTCCGCCCAGTCCCGGAACTAACCGCCACTCTGGGTGCGTCCCGTCCCGCGTCCTCTACTGAGGACGTGGGACGGGACCGCTTCGAGTTCTATCCGGCGCTGTTGGTTACTGTTTCGTGGGTTCGGTCAGGCGGCGCCCGAGACGGTCGAGTAACTGCTTGAGCCGTCGGGAAATCTGCATCTGGCTAACCCCGAATTCTTGGGCGATCTGCCTTTGGGACAACTCCAGGTCAAAGCGCAGATGTAGAAGCCGCTTGTCTTCCTCGCTCGAGTCCCACAGGACCGCTTCCACGGTTAGCTCTTGGTCAATACGTTCATATCCGGGGTCTTCCACCGCCAGAATGACGTGGTGACCTCGGCCCTCGAAGCTCGTTGGCGGGTCATTGTGCTCGATCTGTTGGGCGACCATGGCCGTCTCCGCGAGCAAGGCCAGCGTCGTTTCCATCACTGATACACCCGCCGCTGAGCTCAGCTCGGCAGTTGAGGGGTCACGCCCCAGTCGTTGCGTTAGTTCGGGGCGCACGCGCCTGATCCTGAGCCGTGCTTCCTGGACTGGCCTCGGTGGCCGTGCTGCCCAAGAGTGATCCCTGAGGTATCGCTTGAGTTCCCCGGTGATGGTCGGCACTGCAAAGGCCACGAACCCATGATTCCCTGACTCGTGGTACCTCCTGGCAGCCTTCAGGAGTCCGAGCCTGGCTACCTGTTGCAGGTCCTCGGCCTCACACCCCGGGGCACGATAGCGGCGCGAGAGAGCGTCGGCGAGCCCCATGAACTGAAGCACCAACTGATCAGCGCTCATCCCGGCCGCTAACCTTGAGGGTCCTGGAGAGAGGGGAATGCCTCCAGACGACGGCCCGGGTGCGAAAGTTCGGGAGGTTGACTCCAGTAAATCATTTCCGGGAGTCGAGTCACGGAACAGTGGAGAAGTTCTGGTGTTTCCCTGGCCTGCGGTCAGATCCTTTCCCCGAAGTACCGGGCTGTGGGGCGGGGCAGACATGAGGTCGCGTCCTTGCGCCACGGTCAGCGGACTGCCTGACGAATTGCGGCGAGCTGCTCATGAGTGATGACGTACCCGTCCCAGTGGCGGTCGTTGCCTGGCTGGAAAACCGTCTCGGCTGTGAACGTGCGCTGGCGGTGCCTGCCGGAGGCTACCGCCCACACGACGCGGACGTGCTTCCCCTCGCGGGTAACCACGTATCCGTGGATCTCGATGCCGGCATCGCTAACCACCACCTTCGCGGCCGGGGCCTGCAAATCGGCCGATGATCGGGTCAGGGCGGGCTCTGACTGACACGAAGTGGCCGGTTTTATGCTTGTCGTCGACACTATTTGACCACCCTGCCTTCAGTCGAGCACGCGACTGTCGAGGGCTCAGGTGATTTTGGATTGCCCGGGTCTTTGAGAGCGAGTTGATTCTGGTGCAACGCCGCCACAATTGCCTGCTCGCGACGCGCAAGTGCTGCGAGCCGTCCGGGTTTGGTGGTACTTCTCTGTTCGTCCTCGGTCAGCGCGAGTTTCACAATAAGTTCCCGAACAGTCGCCTGGCCGAGATCGTCGTCCTCAGGTATGGGTCTGTTCATGGTTTGGGTTGATTCCATTCCCGAAGCCTATTTCTCCGAGGGGGTTAACTTCTTCACCCCTAGGGGTGGACTTGTCTGCCCCTGAGTGCTTTACAGTGGGGGAATGGAAAGCCTTCGCATCGCCCTCGTGGATGACTATGAAATTGTGCTTCGAGGGCTGGAGATGATGCTTCGGTCCTATGGGGACACGGTGGAGGTCGTCGAACTGGACCTCAATCGTAATGTGGACACACCCGTCCATCTCACGCTCTACGATACTTTTGCCGCGACCCCCGGAGACGGCGCGGACGTGCACGAACTGGCAAGCAATCCGCTGGCCGGCAAAGTTGTTGTCTATTCCTGGGACCTCGACGCAACACATGTCCAGGCGGCACTGGCCAACGGGGCCAGTGGATATCTTTCCAAAGGGTTGCCCGCAGCCCAACTGGTCAGTGCCCTCCACGACATCCACCGTGGAGAAGGCAAAGTTTTCCAAGGGCCCAGTGGCCAAGTGAAATCCAGCCTCGGCGACTGGCCCGGTCGGCAAGAAGGCCTCACCCAACGGGAGGCCGAGGTGCTCGCACTGATCACTCAAGGCTTGAATAATGCCGAGATCGCCGACAGGGCCCGGTTATCAATCAACACCGTCAAGACTTTCATCCGCAGCTGCTACCGCCGCATCGGGGTGACTGACCGCTCCAACGCCATCCTCTGGGGCCTAGAGCACGGGTTCTTTCCTGACCACAAACGCATTCAACCGCGCAGATGAGAGCCTGTCATTTTCGAAGTCAAGTGCACACATGTTCGGAGTCTTCGTTCAATCATCCTATTTTTTAGAAGAGCTGCACGGGAATTCCAGGCGCCAGGCATGGAGCGACAGCATTTTTCGCCCAACTCTTCGCCATTTTTAGTGACGGGGCAGAAGGTTCCCAGATCGATTTAACTGGGGTAAGTACTGGGAGTGCCGGTCGGCCGGCTCTACGTCCTGCCCCTGGACCGGCCAGCCTGCCCGTGCCAACACGTACCGTTCGTTCCTGCAAGAAGAGCGCTGTGTGCCATGCGCCGGAGATCCAGGGACCTGAACCAATAACGTAGGATATTTCACTTTTTCACCACCCTGCATAACTGTTAACTTCGATTGGCGGCACATTGCAGCTTCGAGTGCTGACGCCAACCAAAGGGTAAGGGGAGTGGCCCAGAATATGCAGGAGAATCTCAGGGGTAAGAATGTTGCCACGCACTTTAGCGGCGAACTGTCGTAGCTGCATCAACGGGCCAAGGACCTGAGGTCCATACGGCGCGCGGGTCCTCTGGTGTTGCTACCGCCCGATGATGGCTGCGCTGTGGCCCGGCAAGACAAGTGTGCCGCTGTTCGCGTCAAACTCTCCGTTGGTGTTGGTGGCCAGGAGGAGGATGGAGCCCGCCACGGGCACCCGAACCGGCGTGGGAGAGAAATTCAAGGCAACTCCCACCCCGCCGCGTTGCAGCACCAGCCACTGAGCGGCGTCATCAAAGGTGACTGTGGAATCGGCCAGGCCTGACTGGCTTAGTTCAGGCAGGCCTCGGCGCAGTGAGATTAACTGACGGTACAGTGCAAGCAGCTTCGCGTGGTCGCCCTCGGCGATCTCAGCCCACTTGAGCTTGGAGCGCAGGAAGGTCTCAGTGTCCTGCGGGTCGGGAACCAAGTCCGGGTCCCAACCCATGGCCTCGAACTCTTGGAGCCGCCCAGTGGCAGTGGCTTCTCCGAGCTCGGATTCCGGGTGCGAGGTAAAGAATTGCCAGGGTGTACTGGCGCCGTATTCTTCGCCCATAAACAGCATGGGGGTGAAGGGGGAGGCCAGCGTGGCAACTGCCGCAACTGCCAACTGTCCGTAGCTCAGGTTTTGGGAGAGCCTGTCACCGGCAGCGCGGTTGCCAATCTGGTCGTGGTTTTGATTGCACACCACCAGCGCAGAGGGATGCACAGCTTCAGGGTCGAGGGGGCGGCCGTGGTGGCGCCCTCGAAAGCTGGAGTAAGTCCCATCGTGGAAAAACCCTTTCTGCAACACCTTGGCCAAGGCCGCTACAGAGTAAAAGTCGGCGTAGTAACCATTGGTTTCCCGGCTGACATTGGCATGCACGGCGTGGTGGAAATCGTCGCTCCATTGAGCCGTGAGTCCATAGCCGTTACCGGCCTGCGGGTACAGCAAACGGGGATTGTTGAGATCTGACTCCGCAATCATGGTGATGGGGCGTCGTGTTTCCGCTGAAACGTGTTGGGCTAATGTGCCAATATCCTCGAGAATGTGCACTGCCCGTTCGTCATTTAGCGCATGCACAGCGTCGAGGCGCAGACCATCCACATGGTAGTCCCGCAGCCACATTGCGGCGTTGTCTAAAATGTACTCCCGGACCGTGTCCGAGCCGGCCCCGTCAAGGTTGATGGACTCGCCCCATGTATTGCCCTCGCCGGATTTCACGTACGGACCAAATTTGGGCAGATAATTTCCGCTGGGGCCCAAGTGGTTGTACACCACATCTTGGATGACACCAATCCCGGCCCTGTGGGCGGCGTCAACAAATCGCTGGTAGGCCTCAGGGCCCCCATAGCCTTCATGGACCGCATACCAAAGCACGCCGTCGTATCCCCAATTGTGGGTGCCGTTGAAACCATTGACAGGCAAGAGTTCCACAAAATCTATGCCGAGCTCCACCAGGTATTCCAGCTTCGCCGCGGCGCCGTCGAGGGTGCCCTCAGGCGTGAAGGTCCCTATGTGCAGCTCGTAGATGACAGCCCCCGCTAGTTCGCGACCTTGCCACGCGTCGTCAGCCCAATCGTGGGCAGCTGGGTCGAAAGTGCGGGAGAGTGAATGCACTCCGTTGGGCTGGCGGCGGGATCTGGGATCTGGCAGAACACTGGCACTCCCATCCAGCTTGTACCCGTAATCGAGCTCTCCACGGCCAGGGGCATCGGGCGCTGTCCACCACCCTTCACGGCCCGGGTCCTCGTTGGGACGGCGCCGCATGGGAAATTCCTGCCCCCCTGCCACCAAGGTCATGGACGTGGCCTTGGGCGCCCAGACGTCAAAGCGTCCCCTGCTCGGTGCATGCACAGTCACATCAGTCATCTTTTTTTGTCCCTGTCTCCTGCCACTTCGGGGCGGCGGGTACGAGGAGTGCCACAGGATAGGCACCCAAGATCTGCCCCACCAGAACTTCACCGGGCCCAAAACTTGCGCCGGTGAGCTCATCAACCATTCCCGCGTCAAGGGTGATGCGGGTTTGTTTCCAGCCGCCCTTTTGTTCCAATCCGTGGGGCAGGCGTGTCGCCAGGGTCATGGCGCCTGCACCGGCACTGCCAGAGCGGCTGAAGGCTATTAGGTGCTCAGCAGCCGTCCCCGCAGCCTCAAAACCTTGGTAGCCGCTAAACAACTGGGGCTTGTCACGGCGCAGGCGCAGCGCACGCGAGGTCACCAGCAACTTGGTTTCCTGCGCCAGGTGCGAATCGGGGAGGTGACCTTGGTCGATGATCTCCAGTGCCCGCTGGCGTGTTGTGAAGTCCACGGGCCTGCGATTGTCCGGATCGGTCAAGGACCTGTCCCAAAACTCAGTGCCCTGGTACACGTCTGGTACACCGGGCATGGTCAACTGCACAATTTTGGCGGACAAGGCATTGGCGGCGCCATAGGGCTCCATGCGTGACACGAAGGAGTGCAGCTCGCTGGCCACGTCCGGATTGTCGAAGGCCGCATCAACAACCGCTCCCAACTGCTCCTCAAAGCGAGTGTCCGGTGCGCTCCAGTTGGTGGAGTTGCCGGCCTCCCGGGCGGCTTTTTGCGCATAGCCTTGAAGCCGTTCACGGTCCGCTGGCCAAACCCCAAAAATGGCCTGCCACAGCAAGTCAGCCAGCGGTCCATCAGACAGTGGGACCAAATGCTGCATACGCTCAAGGAGGGTGCCCCACTCCGTGGCCACTTCCGCGAGCACGGAAATGCGGGCGCGAGTGTCTTCACTGCGTTTGGTGTCGTGCGTGCTCAAAGTGGTCATTGACAGCGGGATGTCTTTTTGCCGGCTCAGCATCCGCTCATGGAATTCCGTGGGCGTGATGGCGAACTCTGTGGGATCGGCGCCCACTTCAGTCAACGTACCCAAACGGGTGTAGCGGAAAAATGCTGTGTCTTCCACACCCTTGGCCATGACCATGCCTGAAGTTTGCTGGAAACGAATGCCTAGTTCATCCCCGGTGCCCACCTTCAGCAGGTGGGGCAGGAGTTGTTTGAGTGCACCTTGCAGTTCAGGCCTGCGCTTGCCCGCCAGCGCACAAGCGGCGCGCAAAATTTCTTCTCCCCGCGGCAGGTAAGTGCGGTATACCGGGAAAGCGACCACGATTTCGGACAAGGCATCGGCCGATTCCGCAAGACTAAGCCCGGCACTCGCGGGGACCAGGCGCGCCAAACGGCGCATCTCGGAGTGCAATATTCCATCGGTTATTCGGCGCTTGGTGCCACGGATCATTCGCTCGTAGTCAGCTTTTTGGCCCTCACGCAATTGGGCATCCACGGCGTCAAGTTTGAGCTGTCCGGCAGGGTCTATGAGAATACGGTCAACAGCCGCCAAGGCATCGTAGCCAGTGGTGCCTTCGCAATTGAAACTAGCGGGAAGTGTTTCACCAGGCTCCAAGATTTTTTCAATGAGCAAATATTTTCCACCGCTGCCTGCCCGCAGCCAGTGCAAATAACCTTCGGGATCGGCCAGGCCGTCGGGATGATCAATGCGCAAGCCATCAACCAAGCCCTCGCGGCACCAGCGCAGGATTTCCTGATGCGTGTCAGCAAGAACGTCGGGGTCTTCCACCTTTACGCCGGCGAGGGAGCTTACGGCAAAGAACCTGCGGTAGTTCAGCTCGTCATCGGCCCGACGCCAGTCAACCAGTTCGTAGTGCTGCCGTGCATGCACCTGCTGGGCTGAGTCTCCGGGCAGGAAACTATGTGCAGCCAGTGGAAAACGGTGCTCGTAGTAACGCAGCTCGCCATCCTTGATTTCAAGGGCGTCCAGATCCTGCGCATCTGCGAGCACCGGGATACGAATGCGGTTTGCGCCTGCTGCCCAATCGACGTCGAACACTTTCGCCCACGGAGACTCGCGGCCCGCCTGCAAGAGAGACCACCACCAAGGATTTTGGCTCGGGGTGGCGACACCCATGTGGTTGGGCACAATGTCCACCAGTACGCCCAGCCCTGCTTCCCGGGCAGCGGCCGATAGGGCCTGCAGCCCTTCCGCGCCGCCGCGGTCTGCATCGATGCTGGTGGGATCAGTGACGTCATAGCCGTGGGTGGAACCTTTTTCGGCCGTCAAAAGGGGGGAGAGGTAGACCCAGTCCACGCCCAACAATTTCAAGTACGGCACCTGTGCGGCAGCGTCGTGCAGCGTGAAATTGCCGCTGAGCTGGAACCGGTAGGTTGATGCCGGCGTTCTCACTGAGCCTCCCTCTCGGTGGCCGGAGTTGAGACGGTGTCATTCCCGGACATTGCTGCCAGGGATGCTGCGGCGGAGGAATCCACCACTTCCTCCGGGCCGGAGTAGGCGCGCAAAATCAGTGTGGACTTCGAAGGCAAAACAATCACATCGCCTGCCTGGGCCGGCCTCGGTTCCCTGCTGCCGGCCGTGTCAAGCAAAATTTCCCATGAGGGTGAGTATTCCTCGTTGGGGAGCTTGAAGTCCACGGCGTTGTCGTCAGCGTTGAAGAGCATCAGGAAGTTCTTGTCGGTGATGCGCCGTCC
>JBDTQM010000084.1:0-15132 GCA_039932175.1 Specibacter sp. | reverse complement strand
ATGCGTATTTTTCGTTGGCTCTGGAGGGGCCCGCGTCTAACTGACACGCATCCAATCACCTTCAGAGCCAACAGGACAGAGAATTCATTCTCTGTCCTTCGCCATTTCCAGGCGGGCTCCGAAGAGGGGTCCGCTGCAGCCCGCAGCAAAGGATCCCCATGAGCATCACAGCAGCCACCGAACCGGCGCACCATTCCACCGCCAACCTGCGCGTCAGCCGCTTCACGGCGCTGCCGTCCCCCACTGAGCTGGAAGCCACCCTTCCGCTGGACGCCCACGCAAGCAACGTCGTCGAACGCGGCCGTGACCAGGTGCGGGCCATCATGGACGGCGTGGATGACAGGCTGCTGGTCATTGTGGGGCCGTGCTCCATCCACGACCCTGCGGCCGGGCTGGAATACGCACGCCGCCTCGCCGCCACTGCCAAGGAGCACGAGGAAGACCTGCTGATCGTGATGCGCGCCTACTTCGAGAAGCCGCGCACCACCGTGGGGTGGAAGGGCCTGATCAACGATCCGATGCTCGACGGCAGCCACGACGTGGCCAAGGGCCTGGAAATGGCACGGGACTTCCTGCTTCAGGTGGCCCGGCTGGGACTGCCCACGGGCACCGAATTCCTTGAGCCGATCAGCCCGCAGTACACGGCCGACCTCATCTCCTGGGGCGCCATCGGTGCGCGGACCACCGAAAGCCAGATCCACCGCCAGCTCAGTTCCGGCCTCTCCATGCCGATTGGTTTCAAGAACGGCACCGACGGCGAGCTGCAAGTCTCACTCGATGCCTGCAAGGCGGCCAGTGCGCCCCAGTCATTCCTGGGTATTGATGGCAACGGCCGCGCCTCCCTGGTCAGCACCGAGGGCAACCAGGACACCCACGTGATCCTGCGCGGCGGGCGGAAGGGCCCCAACTACCGTGCGGCCGACGTGGCTGATGCTGCCGTGCAGGCCGGCAATGCCGGCATCAATCCGCGCCTCATTGTTGATGCCAGCCACGCCAACTCGGGCAAGAGCCACCACCGACAGGCCGAGGTGGCCTTGGAAATTGGTGCGCAGTTGGAGGTCGATGACGCTTCCGCACACAACATTGCGGGCATCATGTTGGAAAGTTTCCTGGTGGGCGGGGCGCAAAACCTCAAGATGGAGCAGGTGGCAGCCGGAACCGCGGAGCTGACATACGGGCAGAGCGTCACCGACGCCTGCATGGACTGGGAAGTCAGCGCCGCGGTGCTGGCCAATCTGGCACGCAGCTCGCGGGCACGCCGCAACAACAACACGAGCGCCGCGTAGCCCCACGTATTTGGCACAATTGTGCCGGACACCTATCACACTGGCCCCTTCTGCCCCTAGAGTTGGAGGCGGAGGCGGAAGGTGCTGTGAACCGGACGCCGGAAGAATTTTCCAGTCAACGAACATCGAGGTCGGCCATGACACAGGAGCAGGATCTCTCCGATGTGCACTTCTTGAAGGTTCAGGAAGTTGCCGCCCTGATGCGTGTCTCGAAAATGACTGTGTACAGAATGGTGCATGCCGGGGAGCTCCCCGCAGTCCGCTTTGGCAGGTCATACAGGGTCCCGCAGAACGCCGTTGAGGCCATTCTCAAGGGTGCGGTGGTGGATGGCACAAGCGACCCTGGAACTTCCGGTTCGGCGCAGACCGGTTAGGCACGGTAGTCTAGGAAAGATCCATTTTCGGCTTTGACCGATTCCTGCGATCGGTCGACCTAATCGTTTGGGCCTCACTTGAGGCCTTCTATGCAGTTTGTGAGGAACTTTCATGGGTTCAGTAGTTAAGAAGCGCCGCAAGCGGATGTCCAAGAAGAAGCACCGTAAGCAGCTTCGCAAGACACGTCACCAGCGTCGTAACAAGAAGTAAATCTTCTTTATTTGCGAAAGCACCCGTCCACCTTCCCGGTGGGCGGGTGCTTTTTTCATGCCCGGCCAGGCTGCCGGCGAAGTACGACGGCGGCCCTTGCGCCGAGCGGGCGGAGCTGGCCAGGGCCCGCGCCCGCCAGGTTCCCGGGAAATCGCGCCAGCGCCCTGGTGGGCCCACAGCTCCGAGGGGCCCCGATTGCAGACGCGCCAGCGGCTGGAATTGGGGCGGAGCTGGGGACTAGCGGCGGCGAACTATGGCGATGCCCTTCCACAGGCCGTAGACCACGCCCACGCCGGTGGCTGCCTTCAGGCCCAGTGTTGCTGCGCGGCGCCCTGAGCGGTAGTCATAAACGGGCCAGTTGTTCTCGCGGGCATGTTTGCGCAGTTTCGCGTCGGGATTGATGGCCACAGGGTTTCCGACGGCTGTGAGCAACGGGATGTCATTGTAGGAGTCGCTGTAGGCCCAGCACTGGGCGAGGTTCAGGCCTTCTTTTTCAGCCAGGGCGCGAACAGCCCTGCCCTTGGCGGGCCCGTGCAGGATCTCGCCCACCAGGCGGCCCGTGTACACGCCGTCTTCAATTTCAGCCACCGTGCCCAGGGCGCCGGTGAGATTCAGACGCGCGGCAATGACGCCGGCAACTTCCACGGGAGTGGCCGTCACCAACCAGACCTGCCGGCCGGATTTCAGGTGTTCCTGCGTGAGAGCCTTGGTACCGGGCCAGATCTTCGAAACGATCATCTCGTCAAAGACTTCTTCACCCAGCTGGCGCACAAAGTCGGCGCTGATGCCGGCTGCGAGTTTTTGGGCCGAATCCTGAACGGAATGAACGTCGTTCATGTTTTCGCCGCGCATGATGAATTTGGCTTGCTTCCAGCCAAAGCCGGCAGCGTCGCGGAGGGTGAAGGCGCGCTTTTGATACATTTTGCGGGCCACATGGAACAAGCTGGCACCTTTCATCAACGTGTTGTCCACGTCAAAGAAAGCTGCCTCGCCCTGGTGTTGCGCAGTAGTCGAGGCGGCCTCGGCACTGTTGGTAGTCACGTCGGGCATGGAACGAGTCTAGTCAATCCAGCCCGTCCGCGCCCGTCGCGCCACTTGAAGTCAGGCTTAACTGTGGTGAAACTTTCATTTGGCGGGCGGACCGGTCTGCCCGGTGGCCGGAATTTGGGCCGCCGGCTGTGCGAACCCGCCGCAACTGGGTACCGTTGTAGTCATGGAATCTGCTCCCGACAACGCAAAAACTCAAGCCAATGCCGCACTCCGCGTTCCGCTGCTGGAGCTGGTGACGAAGGCAGGCTGCCACCTTTGTGACGACGCCCGTGAGGTTCTCGCCAAGGTGGCTGGCGGGCTGGGCCTGAGCTGGTCGGAGCTCAGCCTGGACGGCAATGCCGCGCTCACCGCCCGCTATGGTGAGGAAGTTCCTGTTGTCCTGGTTGACGGAATTCAGCGTGATTTTTGGCAGATCGACCCTGTCCGCCTCCGCACCATCCTTGAACGGGCCATGACAGGGGCCTAGCCTTGGGCCTGAATTGCCTGCCCGGGCGCGGTTGCGGCTTTTGGCTATCACCAAGGACAGGTCATACAGTGGTTTAAGGCCGACGGCGGATCTTGAGAATACCTGTTCCTCACCCAGGGGCGGCCCAGTTTGAGAATGTGGAGTGTTGTCTTGATCCCAGCGCAGACCCCGGGTGACCAGCCGGCCGAACAGGCCCGGCAACTGCCCCCTGCCACGGTGTCACGGCTGACCCTGTACCTGCGCACACTCAACGCCTTGTTGGCTGACGGAGTGGAGAATGTCTCCTCCGAGGCCCTTGCAGAATCCGCCGGAGTGGGCTCGGCAAATGTTCGCAAGGACCTCTCCCATTTGGGCTCCTACGGCACCCGCGGTGTTGGCTACGAGGTGGCGAACCTGAGCAGGCAGATTGCCCAGGCGCTCGGCCTGACCCACGAATGGCGGGTGGCCATCGTTGGTGCCGGAAACTTGGGCAGGGCCCTTGCCCGGTACGCCGGATTTGAATCGCGCGGATTTGATGTTGTGGCGTTGCTGGATGCCGACCAGATGTTGGTGGGCAGCGAGATTGGCTGGCTGCGCGTCAGCGACGTGGCCAACCTTGAATCAGTTTTGGCAGGAACCCGCGCCAACATGGTGGTCCTGGCGCTTCCTGCGTCGGTGGCACAATCCGTTTGCGACAGGGTGGTGGCGGCGGGAGTTCACAGCATTCTCAGCTTTGCCCCCGTGGCCCTCAGCGTCCCGGACCACGTCAACCTTCGCAAGGTGGACATGGCCACCGAGCTGCAGATCTTGGCCTACCACGCGCAGCGTTTGCAGGACCCGTCCCTGGAACAGGACCGACCGGGCGCCTAAGCCGCCACCGTTGGTTGCACGCCACCCCTTTTTGGCCTGCCGAACGGGCAGTAGTTGTTGATGTTCACCGAAAACATCAACAACTACTGCCCGTTCGGCAGGCTGGGACCCGTTCGGCGGGGGTGGGGAGAAGAGCTAACGGCCGGCGGGGCCCCGGCGGGCCTTGTGCGCCAGGAAGAACTCCTTGGCGGGGGAGCGGTGCAGCATGAACACGGCCACCAAGCCCAAGGCAATCTGGACAAAACCGAGCGGATTCAGTTGCCCCAGCAGCAGCAGTGACAGGCACGCCAGAACAAGTGCCGTGGTCCTGGCCCAATGGGCGCCGCGACGAATTTTTGTTGCCAGCCAGAAATAGACGGCAGTCATGGCGATGCTGATGACCAGGGCCATGAACAATGCCGCGTTGACGATGGCGGGGTCCGAATAGACCTCAGCCACCGCCGGGTAATCGGACATGGACGCCCGCAAAGTTTCCAGGACGCTTGACTTGACTGACGGGATCACCATCATCAGCAGCAACGCCGCCACGGACAGGGCCTGCAGGACGCCCGCGGCCATGATCAAGCGGACGGACAGGATTACGCGGGCAGGAGGCGCCAACGGCGAGCCCGGGTCAACTGCTCCGCCCGCAACAGGGCCGGCGGCCTTGTTGCCCTTGAATCCCGGGTAGTTGGACGCCGGTGGCAGCGCCGGGCCGTGCCCGGCCTGGGCGTCCTTGACATCCTGCGGCGGCTCCCACCCGGCCGGGGCGTACTGGCCGTAGCGGGGGACGCCGGGGGATATTTCCCCATAACTTCCCGGGATGACAGGGGGATGCTCTTGCGATTCTTCACCGGGGGTGGTCATGGCAGCTGCTCTTTCAGTAGTGCCGCGGCCGGGCTGGACACCTGGACCAGGAAGCAGGCCAAGCACAGGGAAGGCCGCGGTGGGGCTTGCTCTAAACCCTACGCGACCTCACTGTGCCCCACTACTGTTTGCCCTATTGGGTGACTCCCTTGGATCGGGAATTAAGCCAGGCAGTTGATTCGGGCAGCCACATCAAGACTGTGGCCACAATGCCGAGCAGGCCCCCGCCTGCACCAAAGAACAGCAGAACGATGCTCAGGAAGGCGATGACTGACAAGGCCATCCGGGCCCATTGCATCCCTTCCTTGAGTTTCATGGCGCAGACAACTATGGCAAGGATCAACGCGAGGGAAATGATGGCAACAACGATTCCCTTGATGCCCTGTGCGCGGATTTCCGCACCGCTGCCGGGGATGGTGATGCCGAGGATGGAATTGTCCTTGGCCCCCAGGGCGAAGAGGGAGCCGATCAGCAGGAAGAACGTTGACAGAAGCCACAGGCCGGCGGAGACAAGCCAGATGATGTAGGAAATTTTCAGCAGCTGGGGCAGGCCGTCCATCTTGAACATCCCGCCAAAGCCGCCTGCGGGCATGACCTCATTCATGGAACGGGGTGCGTCCTTGGGCATCTCAAACTTGAAGTTGCCGGCCGGCGGCGCGGGCTGCTGGTACCCGGGCTGCTGGTACCCGGGAGGGGGAGCCTGGTATCCCGGTTGCTGGTATCCCGGCGGCGGCATTGATCCCGCCGGCGGCGCGGGCTGCTGATACCCGGGCTGCTGGTACCCGGGAGGGGGAGTGTTGGGAACAGGCTGGGAACCGGCCGGAGGTGGTTGCGAGCCTGTTTGCTCGGGACCGTCAAACTCATTCGGTGTACTCATAGCAGCACCCTAGTCCTGGCCCAAGCCCTTGTATAGGTGTTATAAGCGGTAGCACGAATGCCGGCCCGCCATGGTGGCGGACCGGCATTCGGAAAACAGGTGCTGAGGGTTATGCGGCCTTGACGAAGGCTACGTCCAAGGTGATGGTGACCTTGTCGGAAATCAGCACGCCACCGGCTTCCAGGGCTGCGTTCCAGGTCAAGCCGAATTCCTTGCGGCTGATGACTGTCTTGGCTTCGAAGCCTGCGCGGGTGGCGCCGAACGGGTCAACAGCCACGCCGTTGAACTCGCCCTTGAAGGTGACGGTCTTGGAGATGCCGCGGATGGTCAGCTCGCCGGTGATTTCGAAGTCTTCCGCATCGCCGGAGACTGCTGAGGAGACGAAGGTCAGGGTGGGGAACGTTTCGACGTCGAAGAAGTCGGCGCTCTTGACGTGGCCGTCGCGGCCGGCGTCGCCGGAGCTGAAGCTGGCTGCCGCAATGGTGGCGTTCACGGAGGAATCGGCCAGGGTCTCGCCAAGGGTCAGGGTGCCCTCAACTTCGGTGAACTGGCCGCGAACCTTGGAGATGCCTGCGTGGCGGACGGTGAAGCCCACGGTGCTGTGTGAGGCGTCGAGGTTCCAGGTGCCCTGTGCGAGGCCGGTGGATTCAATGGTGGTTACTGACATGGGAGTCTCCTTGGAAGATTGGAAAAATCTGTGATTAGGACATCCGTAGTGGTTGCCCTTCCCCAGCTATAAGCATGCGTTTGTATCTAATATTCCCCACTGGGAAAAAACTTTTCGGCCGGCGGATTAACCCCTTGTTCGCTAACTTTGAGAAACTTGGAACCATGTCACGAGTAACAGTTCATCTTTTGCGCCACGGTGAGGTATTTAATCCCGATCGCGTGCTCTACGGCCGACTCCCCGAGTTCCACCTTTCCGAGCGCGGCCGGGCCATGGCTGACATGGTTGCCGAGCACTTTGCCGCCCAGGCGGTCGGCGGCGCAGCTCCCGTTTACGTGGTGGCCTCACCGTTGACCCGGGCACAGGAAACGGCGCAGCCCACGGCTGCCGCACTGGGGCTGGAGATCGTGACGGATCCGCGCATCATTGAGGCCGAGAACCACTTCGAGGGCCTCGTCATGAGCAAGGCCGAGCTGCGCAAGCCCAAGCACTGGCCTTATTTTGTGAACCCCTTCAGGCCTTCGTGGGGTGAGGCGTACGCGGCCCAGGCCGAACGCATGCTCGAAGCGGCACGGGATGCCCGCCGTCGTGCCTTCGAATTGGGAGGCGACGGCGCTTCCGCCATCATGGTCAGCCACCAGCTGCCCATCTGGGCCACCCGACGCAGCGCGGAAGGCAAGTCGCTGTGGCATGACCCGCGCCACCGCGAGTGCACACTGGCCTCCTTGACCTCATTGACGTTCGACGGCGACGACGTGGTGGATGTTGAGTACAGCGAGCCCGCGGCAGTGCTGCTCCCCGGCGCCGCAACCACCCCCGGCGCCTAGCCCTCACGGGCCCAGACACACAGCTGACAATCAGCTTTTCGACGTAGCGTAGAACAAAATGCCATTTCTGCGGTTGCGCGATGGCTTCCCCTTAGAACGAAAGGCACCATCGTGACTTCCTCGATGAGCCGCAGAGCATTGCTGGCCACAGGTGGCGCGGCACTGGCCGTTGCCCTCGCTGCCTGCACCGGCAAGGACCCTCTCGCTGATCAGGCAAACGCCGGCGACAACAAGAATTACATTGCCGGCGACGGCTCGGTCACTGAATACGGCGCCGCGGACCGCAAGGCCCGGGTCGAGTTCACCGGCACCTTGTTCGACGGGACAAAAGTCGACGCCGCCAACTTCCCCGGCCAGGTCACAGTACTGAATTTCTGGTACGCAGCCTGCGCCCCGTGCCGTTTGGAAGCCCCGGACCTGGAGGTACTCAACACCGAATTTGATGCCAAGGGGGTGGACTTCCTGGGCGTGAATGTGCGCGATGAGAAAGCCACCGCCGAAGCATTTGAGCGCAATTTTGGCCTGACGTACCCCAGCATTGTGGACAAGGACGGCGGCGTTTTGCTGGCGCTGACCAAGTTTGTGCCGCCGGCCGCCGTGCCCACGACACTCATTTTGGACAAGCAGGGCCGCGTCTCTGCGCGCATCCTGGGCGTTGCCGACAAAGGCACCCTGAAGGCCCTGATCACCTCTGCCCTGGCCGAAAACTAGCGGCCACCCATACTTCATGAACAATCCCTTTGCCGAGACAATCCTCAGCGGCTCCATGCTGCTGGCCATCCCTGTTGCCCTGCTGGCCGGGCTTGTCTCCTTCC
This sequence comes from Specibacter sp., assembly GCA_039932175.1. GTDB lineage: Bacteria > Actinomycetota > Actinomycetes > Actinomycetales > Micrococcaceae > Specibacter. The sequence continues at coordinate 6,864 of JBDTQM010000084.1, read as the reverse complement.
TCTCACCCTGCGTGCTGCCCCTGGTTCCCGGCTATCTGGGCTATGTGAGCGGGCTCAGCGGGGCGGATCTGGCTGACCAGCGCCGCGGGCGGATGTTCGCCGGGATCGGACTGTTTGTGCTGGGCTTCTCGGTGGTCTTCATGCTGATAGGCGCCGTCTTTGGCCAGCTGGGCGCCTGGCTGATGGGGCCCGACGCCGCATGGGTCACCCAGGTGCTGGGCGTCGTCGTCATTTTCATGGGCGTTGTATTCCTGGGCGGCATGAGCTGGTTCCAGGGCGAGGCGAAGATACATGCCAAACCCCCGGCGGGACTGTGGGGCGCACCCATTTTGGGGCTAACCTTTGGATTGGGCTGGGCTCCGTGCATCGGCCCCACCTTCAGTGCCGTGCAGCTGCTGGCGTTCTCGGACGGGCCCAACGCTGCCAAGGGTGCTTTCCTGACCTTTATTTACTGCCTGGGACTTGGCCTGCCGTTCCTGCTGATCGCCCTGGGCGCACGCAAGGGCCTGGGCGCCTTGGCATTCTTCCGCAAGCACCGCCGCGGACTGCAATACTTTGGCGGCGGCATGTTGATTGTGCTGGGCCTGTTGATGGTTTCCGGGTTGTGGGGAACGTGGATCAACCAGCTGCAGTTTTGGTTTGCCAATGAAGTGAGATTGCCAATCTAATGAAAGAGACAGTGTTGAAAGAGCCCAAGCGCAAGGAGCCGAAACCGGCCGGCGGCGACGTAGTCCTGCCGCAACTCGGGTTCATCGGCATGCTTCGCTGGGCCTGGCGCCAGCTGACAAGCATGCGAACGGCCTTGTTCCTGCTGTTGATGCTGGCAGTGGCTGCAGTGCCGGGTTCATTGTTCCCGCAGCGTTCAAGCAACCCGGCGGAGGTGACCCAGTACCTGAAGGACAACCCCGGCTCGGGGCCCGTAATGGACTGGTTCAAGCTCTTCGACGTGTACTCCTCGCCCTGGTTCGCAGCCATCTACCTGCTGCTGTTCACATCCCTGGTTGGCTGTGTCCTGCCGCGTGCCAAAATTCACTACAAGGCCATGCGATCGGCGCCGCCGCGGACCCCCAAGCGGCTCTCCCGGCTGGCCGAGTACGGCACTGTGGAAATCCCGGCCGGGAACGGCCTTGACGCGCAGACGGCCGTCAAGAACGCCGCAGCCGTGTTGAAATCCCGCGGCTACAGGGTGGATGTGCGCGATCTGGACACTGAGCGGCCTTCGGTGGGTGCCGAGATTGGCTTCCTGAAGGAAGTGGGCAACCTCCTCTTCCACACGGCCCTGATTGGTGTCCTGGCGGCAGTGGGCCTCAGCGGCCTCTTCGGCTACAGCGGCCAGCGGGTGCTGGTGGAGGGTGAAACCTTCGTCAACACCCTCACAAGCTATGACACGTTCACGCCGGGGGCCAATTTCAGCGATGACAAGTTGAGCCCCTACTCGGCCCAGCTGGAGCGGTTGGTGGTCAAATATGACAGGTCAACGGAGGCCCACTACGGCCAGCCGCTGGACTTCACCGCCACGCTGAAAGTCAAGGACGGCCCCGGCGCGGACGCCGAGACCAAAACGCTCAAGGTCAACGAGCCGGTTGCCGTGGGCGGCACCAACTTGTACCTGGTGGGCAACGGCTACGCCCCGATCGTCACGGTCAAGGACGGCAAGGGCAATGTGGCGTTCCAGGGCCCGGTCATCACCATCCCCACGGATGGTGCCTACACCTCCCTGGTGGTGATCAAGGCTCCCGACGCCAAGCCCAAGCAGCTTGGATTTGTGGGCTTCTTCCTGCCCACGGCACTCATGGATGAAAAGGGTGTGGCCTTCGGCTCGGACCCCGACCCGTTCAACCCCCAGCTGAACCTCAACGCTTACACGGGTGATCTGGGCCTGGACGACGGCGTGCCGCGCAATGTGTACACGCTGGACACCTCCAAGATGACTGAGATCAACTCACGCAACGTCCAAGCCGGCGGAATCGTGTTGGTGCCCGGGCAAAGCTACACGCTTCCCGAGGGCAACGGCAGCATCAGTTTTGACGGCATCAAGCGCTTCGCCGCCCTGGACATCAGGCACGATCCGGGCCAGGCCTACGTTTTGGTGTTCTCGGTCCTGGCTTTGGCCGGGCTCATCGGCTCCCTGTTCCTGAACCGCCGCCGCGTCTGGGTCCGCACGGGCAACCATCCCGACGGGCGCACCATGGTGGAGTTTGGCCTGCTGGCCCGCGGCGAGGACCACCGCCTGGCCGGCGAATACGCTGCCATCAACAAGGCCTTGCACGCCAAATGGCTGGTGCCATTGGATCCTGCGGGGCAAAATGGTGAGCAGACACAATCAACAAACAACGACTCCGCACCAACAGACTCCGCGCAGCACGTTCCCGCGGGAAGTAAGGACCAATAATGCCAGAGATCAATGAAGGCTTCGCCCAACTCAGTGAGCAGCTCATGCTGGTTGCCGGGTTGGCCTATGCTGTGGCTTTTTGCGCCTACGCCTGGGATCTGGTGACGTTCAGCCAGGCAGTCAAAAAGGGCTTGGCCGGCGGACAAGCTGCCGACGGCCTGGCGCTTGACAGCAAGGAAACTGCACTTGTTGGTGCCCGCGGGGCTGCCGGCCAGGGCCTGGAATCCGGTCCGCAGGACAGGGGCGTCCGCCCCAGCAGCAAGACCCATGCCGGCTCCGACGGTATTACTGCCGGCGACTCCATGCGTTACGGCAAGCAGCGCCGCATGGTGGCCCGGGTGGCCGTGGCACTGACTGTTGTGGCCGCCGTCGTGCAGGGCTTTGCCGTCCTCTTCCGCGGACTGGCGGCAGGCCGTGTCCCGTGGGGCAACATGTACGAGTTCTGCACCACCGGCAGCTTTGCCGTGGCTGTGGTGTTCCTGCTGGTGCTGACGCGCCGCGACCTGCGTTTCCTGGGCACCTTTGTCATTGGCCTGGTGCTGGTCATGGTGGTTGCCGCGTCCGTGGCGTTCTGGACGCCCGTGGGCCACCTGGTCCCCGCCCTGCAGAGCTACTGGCTTGTCATCCACGTCTCCATTGCCGTGCTGTCCTCGGCCTTCTTCACCATCACCTTTGCCATGTCCGTGCTGCAGCTGTTCCAGGCCCGCCGCGAGGCATCCATTGCCGCCGGCAAGAAGGACAAGGCCCATGTGATGCGCCTGGTGCCCAACGCCCTGAGCCTGGAAAACCTTTCCTACCGGATCAACGGCATTGCGTTTGTGGGTTGGACGCTGACGCTCATGTTCGGCGCCATCTGGGCTGAAAAGGCTTGGGGCCGCTTCTGGGGCTGGGACACCAAGGAAGTGTGGACGTTTGTTATTTGGGTGGTTTACGCCGGCTACCTGCACGCCCGCGCCACGAAGGGCTGGACCGGCACCCGGGCAGCCTGGCTGTCCATTGTTGGCTACCTCTGCGTGGTCTTCAACTTCACCATTGTGAACATGTACTTCTCCGGCCTGCACTCCTACGCGGGTGTTGGCAGCTAGGCAGTCCGTTGACGCCAATCGGCACCAAGTTGCCAAAGGCTTGGATCATGCATTCCGTGATCCCCACCCCTGCGCAACTTTCCTGGCAGCATGACGCCATGGGGTGTTCTTCCACTACGGCTTGAACACCTTCCACGGCAAGCAGTGGAGTGACGGTACGCTGCCCGCGGCATCCTTGAACCCCGCCGGGCTGGACGCCGAACAGTGGGTCCAAATGGCAGTCTCGATGGGTGCCAAATACGTTGTTGTGACGGCCAAGCACCACGACGGCTTCTGCCTCTGGCCCCCGGCCACCACGGACTATTCGGTGGCTTCCTCGCCGTGGCGCGGCGGCAGCGGGGACGTTGTTGCCGAGGTGCCTGCGGCGTGCAGGAAGCTGGGCATGAAGCCGGGCATCCACCTCTCCCCATGGGACAGAAACGCCGCGTGCTAGCCGGACAAAGAGGCCTACGACGATTTTTACCTGGCCCAGCTGCGCGAGCTGTGCACCAACAACGGTCAGCTGTCCGAACTGTGGTTTTTTCGGTGCCGGCTCGCAGGGGCGCGACGACGGCCTGGCGGCCGATCCCGTGAACTACGTGGTGGCCGAAACCAGCTTCTCCAACTACACGGTCCACTCCTCGACCCTCGCCGACGCCCTGCACCTGCCGCCTGAATGCGATGTTTCGCTGCGCCGGGGCTGGTTCTGGCACCCGGATGACAAGCCCAAGGAACTTGACCACCTGCTGGCCATCTATTACCGCTCCATTGGGCTCGGCCCCAACCTGCTGGCCAATCCGCCCCCGGACACGCGCGGGCTGATTCCTAACGAGGATGTTGCCCGGCTGGGGGAGTTTTCCGCTGAAGTCCGACGCCGGTTCCAGACTCCGCTGGCTGCCTCGCAGGGCGCTGTGGCGGCCGGCACCGTTGGCTCCCAGCGGATTCACGTTCTGGAGCCGGTGAAGGCGGCGACGCTTATCATCCGCCTTGAGGGCCGGGACCCCGTGCTGACCGCCGTCACCGCCTTCAGCACAGGGGTCGGCAGTGTGCCGGAGATCAACTATCTGGCTACCACCGAAGCCCCCGGCTGACGCGCATCTTCGCCGCCGCGAACGTTGGTGCGGGTGCGGTGGTAAAATCAGGTCTAGCACGCACAAACTTTTAGCGATACCGGTCAAGCATTTGGCCGAAAGAATCGCACTAGAAGGCCTCGCTTCGTCGCAGGCCTGACGCCCTCAACACCAATAAAGTCTGGAATCCCATGAGAAGAACTGTTCGCCAGTCCCCGCCCGCCCTTGCCGAAGGAGCAATGCGCATCGTCGCCCTCGGTGGATTGGGGGAGATTGGCCGCAACATGACAGTCTTCGAATTTGGCGGCAAGCTGCTGATCGTTGACTGCGGCGTTTTGTTTCCCGAGGAGCACCACCCCGGCGTCGACGTCATCATCCCCGACTTCTCCTACTTGAAGGACCGCTGGGCGGACGTGGTTGGCCTGGTGCTGACCCACGGTCACGAGGACCACATTGGCGGTGTCCCGTACCTGCTCAAGCACCGCGGCGACATCCCCGTCATCTCCGCCAAGCTGACCCTGGCCTTCTTGAAGACCAAGCTGGACGAGCACCGGATCAAGGGCAAGCTGATCACGGTCAAGGAAGGCGACCGCCGCAAGTTTGGCCCGTTCGACGTCGAATTCCTTGCAGTGAACCACTCCATCCCGGACGGTCTGGCTGTTGCCATCCGCACGCCTGCCGGCCTGGTGCTGGAAACTGGCGACTTCAAGATGGACCAGTTCCCGCTGGACAAGCGCATCACCGACCTTGCCGGCTTCGCCCGCTTGGGCGAGGAGGGCGTTGACTTGTTCATGCCCGACTCCACCAACGCCGAAGTTCCCGGCTTCCTGGCTGCAGAAGCCGACCTGATCCCGGCCATCGACCAGGTCATGCGCACGGCCCCGCGCCGCGTAGTGGTTTCCAGCTTCGCCAGCCACGTGCACCGCATCCAGCAGATCATTGACTCTGCGCACAAGTACAACCGCAAGATCGCCTTTGTGGGCCGCTCCATGGTCCGCAACATGGGCACCGCCCGTGAACTGGGCTATCTGAAGATCCCGCGCGGCATGCTGGTCGATGCCAAGGAACTTGAGCGCATGGCCCCCAACAAGGCCGTGCTCATTTGCACCGGTTCGCAGGGCGAGCCCATGGCGGCACTGGCCCGCATGGCCAGCGGCGACCACCAGATCAACCTGACCGAGGGCGACACCGTCCTGCTGGCCAGCTCGCTGGTGCCCGGCAACGAGTCCTCGATCTACCGCCTCATCAACGACCTCACCAAGCAGGGCGCCAATGTTGTCCACAAGGGCAACGCGAAGGTACACGTTTCCGGCCACGCCAGCGCCGGCGAGCTCGTGTACTGCTACAACCTGGTCCGCCCCAAGAACGTCATGCCGGTCCACGGCGAGTACCGCCACTTGAAGGCCAACGCCGAACTGGCGATCCGCACCGGCGTCGACCCCAAGAATGCGCTGATCGTTGACGACGGCACCACCATCGACCTCAAGGACGGCGTGGCCCGTGTCAGCGGCAGTGTTCCCGCAGCCTACGTCTACGTGGAAAACATGATTCCCGGCGCGGCAACCGAGGAGTCCCTGCAGGACCGCCTCCGCCTGGCCGAAGACGGTGCTGTCACAGTCCTGCTGATCGTCAACCCCGACAACGGCAAGATCGAAGAAGACCCGGAATACTTCCCCGTCGGATTCAACCTCACGCCCAAGGACATTGAAAAGGCCACCGGGATTGTGGAGAAGACCATCTCCGGGCTCCGCGGCGAGAAGACGGGCCACGGCGCCGAAAAGGCCATCGCCGAGTCCCTGCTGCGCTGGTCCGACCGGGCGCTGCGCCGCAAGCCGGTGTACACAGTCATCATCGTCGAAGCTTAACCAGCACCACACGTTGAAGGCCCGGATGGCGCCCGTTTCCGCAATGGAATGGGGCACCATCCGGGCCTTTTGTGTTTCTCCCGGCAAAGCTGCGGGCTATTTCGTACGGCCCCTGCGCAGGCCGGGGCTCGTGTAGGCCCTGGTCAGCAAACCCAGGGCCACTGCAGCGACCAACAGACCCAAGTCGCGCAGGGCGACGTCGTAAAATCCTGCGTAGGTGAGCAGGTTCACGATGATCCCCGCCAGCCAGAGGTTCACGACGAACGCGGCATAGCGCGGCTTCAGGGCCGCCCTGACGGCGGCTGCGATCTCCACGACGCCGATGATGAGCATCATGGTGTGGGCGCTGAACGGGGACATGTCCACCAGCCACGGAGCAAGGTAGTCTTCGCAGTTGGTCAGTCAAAATCATCCAATAGATAAGGAAAGCTCACTCATTGGGCCGCGGAAACGGCTCGGGGGCCGTTGTGGTC
>JBDTQM010000083.1:0-15432 GCA_039932175.1 Specibacter sp. | reverse complement strand
AATGCAAACGGGGTGGTGCGGCTTAGGCTTCCACCAGCTCGGCGGGAGGTTCCAGCGCCGGATCCGTTTCAGAGGCCCACCGCGGCAGGAATGTTGCCGCAATGGACGCCAGGACCATGCCGCCGGCCATCCACCACATGGTGAAGCTGAACCCGTCGATGAAGACGGCCGACTGGCTGGTGGCGGTGCTGGATTCCAGCGAGTTGAAGAAGATGGTGCCAATGATGGCAACGCCCAGGGCGCCGGCAAGCTGGCTGGTGGTGTTGAACAGGCCCGAGGCGCTGCCGGCGAACTTGGTGGGGACCTCGGAGAGTACAAAGATGCCCACGGGTGCCACCACCATGCCGAAGCCCGCACCGCTGAGGGCGAGCCCCGCCAGCAGATGCCAGGGGGTGACGGCCCCGCCCACCGACTGGACGGTGAAGATCAGGACAACAAAGCCCACGGCGATGACCAGCGGACCCAGCTGCAGCACCACGCGGCCAATCTTGCGCGCCAGGATCGCGGCGGAGATGCCGGCCAGGACCGGGACCATGATGGAGAACGGAATCATGGTCAGCCCGGCCTTCAGAATGGGGTATTCCAGGCCCAGCTGCAGGAACAGGGTCTGAATCAGGAAGAAGCCGTTCATGGGAATGAAGAACAGGAACATCATGGCGATGCCGGCAGCAAACGGGCGGCTCTTGAACAAGGAAACAGCCACCAGGGGCTCGCCGCCGTTCTTCTCCTCGCGGCGCTGCAGCAGCACAAAGCCCACCAGCACCAGCACCCCAAAGCCCATCATGAGGAACGTCCACAGCGGCCAGCTTTCCTCCCGGCCCATGGTGAGCGGGTAGAGGACGGCCAGCATGCCCACCGCAAGAATCACGACGCCGGACAGGTCAAGTTTGTGCCGCACGGGCGCCACGGACTCGGGCACGTACTTGACGGCGCAGATGACGGCGAAGATGCCCACGGGGATGTTCACGAAGAAGATGGTGCGCCAGCCCCAGCCAAAGATGTCGGCGTCGGTCAGGATGGCGCCCAGGATTGGTCCGGAGACGGCGGCAACGCCGGCCAGTGCAGAGAATCCTGCCATGGCCCCGGCCCGTTCGGAGGGCTTGTACATGACTTGCAGGCTGGAGAGCACCTGCGGGATCATGGCTGCCGAGGCAAAGCCCTGCAATGCACGGGAGGCGATGAGCATCTCCGGGTTCATGGCCATGCCACACAGCACGGAGGCAACCGTGAAGATCACCAAGCCAACAATGAAGGTTTTCTTGCGCCCGTAAATGTCACCGACCCGGGAGCCGGTGATCAAGCCAATGGCCAGGGCCAGTGTGTATGAGGCCACCATCCACTGCAGCTGGGCAGTGTTGGCGCCGAGCGCCCGTTCAATGTCCGGCAGGGCCACGTTGACAATGGTGGCGTCCAAAAGCTCCATGAAGGACGCGATGAATAAGGAGATCAAGGCTATGGAGCGGGCCCGCCCGATGGGTGGTGCTGTGGTTTTCATGCTGTTCCTCTAACTACTGGTGTGCAAAGTTTTTTCGGTGGTGCCGGCGGCGGAGCCGCCACTGGTTCTCGACTGGCTTGCGCTTGGGTGCGCTAGGGATGAGGTTCGTTGGCCTTGGACAGATCGGCGAGGGACTCCCGGCTCCAGGTCATGGCGCCGGAGTCCAGCTCAGCCAGGACATCGTCCACAAATTCAAGTTCCGTGGCGCGCGTGCGCACAAGGAGTTCGGCATCGAGCAGGGCCACCCGGGGCAGAAAGCCCGCAACACCGGCCAGCTCATCCTGCAGTTCTTGGATTTCCGTGGTCAGGGCCTGCCGGCGGGTGCGCAGCAACCGGGCCAGCTCATTGGGTTCGAGCACGGGGACGTGGGCCATGGCCGCATGGAATTCCGGGAAACCGTGTTTGGGCACGGAGAGCATCTCGGTGAGCCAGTTATGGGCGGCGGCACGTCCGGCGTCGGAAATTTCATACACGGAGCGCTCCGGCCGGGACCCGTCGCGCTCAATCTCGGCAACACGGATCAAGCCGTCGCGGGTAAGCCGGTCGATGGTGCTGTAGAGGCTGGCGCGCTGGCTGACGTTGACCACCCTGTCCTTGCCGCGCAGGGTGAGGAGCTGCTGCATGCGGTAAGGGTGCATGGGTGCTTCCAGCAACAGGGCCAGCACGGCAAGCGCCAGGGGCGAACGTTTTGTCATAGTCATAATCTTACTAATTGCTTTGTGACTACATCGGGCCCGGGCGGCACTCTATTTTTATGACCTCCGTCACATCGGCGGCGGCTGGGGCACGAACCTGTACCCCATGCCCGCCTCCGTGAGGACCTGTTGCTGGCTCACCATGCGGCCCGGGTTGCGCACCAAAAGCTCCAGCACAATCCATTCGGCGGGTGCCATCCGCACCGCAGCTCAGCAGTCTGGGCACAGTTCCTCCGACTACCACCCTGCAGCAGGACGGTGGCCGGAGGAAGGGCCGGAACGGCAGTTCCTTACGAGATTGCGATCCCTTCGATCCCTGAGCCGTTGTCGGCCGGTAGGCCTGTCACGGCACCGATCTGCGTCAGCGCTCCATTTGCGGACACGGCAAATTCATCAATGGCCCCGGCTCCTGTTGCCAACTGGTAGATGAAACGCCCGTCGGGGGTGGCGGCCAGGTCCACGGGGCCCGCATGCGTCGTGGCGGAAATGCCACTTGGCTGAAGCAGGCTCAGTGCACCGTTGACACCAACCTTGTACCCGGTGATGGTTGCACTGCCGGCGTTCGCCGCGTACAAGTAGCCGCGCGCGGTGGTGGTCCAGCAGGTCGCTGCCTGGCCGTTGGTGACGGGCCCGGACACCAGTGTCAAGGTCCCGTTGGCCCCCAGTTGGTAGGAGGAGGCGCTGCCGCTCGCATTAGCCACCTGCAGACGGCCGCCGATGTCAAAGGTCAGGGCAAAGGGCACTGCGCCTACCGAAGTATTGACGGCAGGCGTGGCCGACGGCTCCCCGAACCGGCCAAGGCCGAAGACCTCCAAGGTGTTGTTGGCCTTCGTGGCGACGACCAAGTGCGCCCGGTCCGGGCTGATCGCCACCTGCGCTGGGGCCTGGAGGAAGGCGGGCACGTCGGCGTTGCCCAGGCCCAGGGAACGGGTCGAGCCGGCCAGGGGGACGACAAAGCCACCCAGCGCCCTGAACCCGGAGATCGAGCCCGCACCCCCTGCATTGAGCACGTAGACCAGATGCCCGGCCACGGCAACCGAGGTGGGGAACAATCCGCGGGTGGGCAGAACCTCGCGCAGTTGCAGCTTGTCTCCATGAACTTTGAACACGCTCAGTGTGTTGCTGCCTGCGTTGACGGCGAACAGCAGCTGCTGTTCGCCGTCGTAAACCAGGGAACCCTGGGATGCAAGCGGGTCCACAACAGCACCGAGCTCGGACCCTCCGCGCCCGCCGGTCCGGTAGGTTCCGGCCCGGGTCAGCGAACCGTTGCTGGCACGGTCGAAAACAGTCACAGAATTTCCGGTGGCTCCGTTGTTCTGGATGAACACGGCACCTGCTGGCATGTGGTGCCGCTGGGGGCTGTCCGCGGATGCCGGAACGGCCGCAAAGAACCCGGCCCCAATGGTCGCTGCCGCCACAACTGCGCCGACTACGAACTTTTTGATGGTTGCATGGTGCGTGAACATGTGATCTCCTCGGTTTATGGTTTCACTGCAAGATCAGTGCGCCGGGGCGCCGATACGTTACACTGCCGCCGCGTGTCCGGACTGAATCCGGGGCCGGGCACCCACACGGACTTGGAATTGGTGGGCCGGCTGCTCACCGGTGACGAGGTCGCGTTCGGTGAAGTGGTGGCCGCCTATTCGCCGCTCATGATGCACGTGGCAAGGGGCTTCGTTTCGACCAAGGCGTCGGCGGAAGACGTGGTGCAGGAGGCGTGGCTGGCAGTGTGCCGCGGACTGGAGGGTTTCGAGGGGCGCTCCTCGCTGCGCACCTGGGTGCTGGCCATCACCCGCAACGTGGGGCGCCGGCGCGGTGTTGCGGACGCGCGGGAGCTGGCCTGGTCCCAGATTGACGACGACGGCGACGGCACAGTTGACCCGGCACGCTTCCGGAACCAGCAAGGGCCGTGGTGCGGGGGCTGGACCGAGGCTGGCGCACCCGTGCCGTGGAGCCCGGAACAGCTCGCCTTGGACGGCGAATCCCGGGCCCTGGTGACCCGCTTTCTCGAGGAGCTCCCCGACCGCCAGCGCACAGTGGTGTCCCTGCGCGACGTGGACGGACTTGATGCCGGGGAAGTGTGTGATATTTTCGGCATCAGTGCCGGAAACCAGCGGGTGCTGCTGCATCGGGGCAGGGCGCGGCTGCGCCAACTGCTCGAGCACTACTACACAGGCGGGGACGGGGATCAATGACAAGACCGGAGCCTTTGACGTGCCGGCAAGTCGTGGAGCTTGTCAGCGACTACCTTGACGGCGGACTTGATCCGCGGACTGCCGGACAGGTTCAAGAACACTTGGCCGCATGCCCTGGCTGCGGGGCGTACCTGGAGCAAATGCGCCAGACCATCGGTCTGCTCGGCACAGTCACCCCCGAGCACCTCTCCGAGTCCACCCGTGCCGGGTTGCTGGCCGCTTTTCGCGACATCAGCCGGTCGCGGACCTGAGCGGGCGACAGGGCGCACGGGCGCAGAGTTCCTCCTTGGCCAAGCACTGGAGCCGCCCACGCTGGAGTCGGCGAACAGTTAGGGCGCGAACCTGTACCCCATGCCCGCCTCCGTCAAAAGATGCACGGGGGCAGCGGGGTCGTTTTCAAGCTTGCGCCGCAGCTGTGCCATGTAGACGCGCAGATAGTGGGTTTCCTTGGCGTACGCAGGGCCCCACACCTCTGTGAGGATTTGCTGCTGGCTCACCAGACGGCCCGGGTTGCGCACCAAAAGTTCCAGCACACTCCATTCTGTGGGCGTCATCCGCACCGCCTCCCCCTGGCGGAAAACCTGCTTGTTGGCCAGGTCCACGGTGAATTCGGCCGTCTCCACCCGGGGCTCGGCCGTCTGCGCACCGGAACGCCGCGTGGCCGCCCGCAGCCTGGCCAGCAGCTCATCCAGGCCAAAGGGCTTGGTCACGTAGTCGTCGGCGCCGGCGTCCAACGCCTCCACCTTGTCGTGGGAGCCGTGCCGGGCGGACAGCACAATGATGGGCACCTCGGTCCAGCCGCGAAGCCCCGCGATCACATCCAGGCCGTCCATGTCCGGCAGCCCCAGGTCAAGGACGACGACGTCGATCGCCTGGGTTTGGGCGGCCGCCAGCGCGGTGGTCCCGTTCGGGGCCGGCACCACCGTGTAGCCGTGGGCGTGCAGGTTGATTTGCAGGGCGCGCAAAATCTGGGGTTCGTCGTCAACTACCAAAACTGTTGTCACAATGCTGTCCTCACAGTGTTCTCGTGATCCCGGTGGAGAGCGGCATCCTGATGATCATGGTCAGCCCGCCGCCGGGGGTTTGGGCCGCCTCCAGCACGCCGCCCATGATCTCGGTAAATCCCTTGGCAACAGCCAATCCCAGGCCCACGCCCGTGCCGCCCTGCGGACCGTAGGAGACGTCGTCGAGCCTTTGAAAGGGCCTGAACATGGCCATGACGTCGGCCGCCGGAACACCCTTGCCGTGGTCCACCACGCGCAGTTCGCTGGCAGGGAAGCCGTTGATGGTGGCGCTGCCGCTGCCCCCGACGGAGCCCACCACAAGGATGTCCGAGTCGGGGGCGTACTTGACGGCATTTTCCACAATGTTGGCAATGACCCGCTCCAGGAGTCCGGGATCGGCGTCGATGGCGGGCATGTTGGGCGGCAGCTCCCGGCGCACCCGGTGGGAGGGGACCCCGTGCAGGGCAGCCGGCAGCACTTCCTGCCATGTCACGGGCCCCACCACGGGGCTGACCATTTGGGCGCTCAGCCGGGACATGTCCAACAGGTTGCCCACCAGCAGGTCCATCCGGTCCGAGTAGTGCTCAATGGTGCCCAGCAGCTCGGCTTCATCTTCCGGGCTGAACGTCACCTCTGTTTGGCGCAGGCTGCTGACGGCCAGCTTGATCCCGGCCAGGGGCGTGCGCAGGTCATGGGACACTGCCCGCAAAACGGATGTTCTGATGTTGTTGTCCTGGCTCAGCTGCAGGTTCTCGCGCTGGGTCACGCTGAGCGCCTCGCGCTGTTCCAGGGCCAGCAGGTGCGCTCCGAAGGCACTCAGCAGACGCCTGTCGCTGGCGGGCAGAATCCGCCCGGACAGGCCCAACATCCAGTGCTCGGACACTTCTTCAAGGGTGTCCGCCTCCTCGGGGATTTGCGGCGGCTCATCCCCCACGGATGCTTCCATGCTCCAGCCATTGTTATCCTGGGCGCCGCCGGACTGGGCGCCGCCGGACTGGGCGCTGCGAAAAAGGGCCACTGAGCGCATGCCGAAATGGTCCCTGACCTGTTCCAGGAGCACCTGCACGGTGTCCTGGGAGGCCAGGATTCCGCGGGCCAGTTCACTCAGTGTGGCAGCCTCCGCCCCGGCCCTGACGGCATCCCGGGAGCGTCTGGCGGATTGGTCCACAGCCAGGGCAACAACCACGCCCACCAGCAGGAAGATGGCCAGTGTGAGCAGATTCTCCGGGTTGTTAATGGTCAGGGTGTGCACCGGCGGCGCGGAGTAGTAGTTCAGCAGCAGGCTCCCCCACACGGCGGCCAGCACGGCAGGCCACAAGCCGCCCACCAGGGCGACGGCGATGGTTGCCGCCAGTTGGACCACCATGGTGGTTTGCAGGCTCAAGGGACCGGTGAACAATTCCACCAGCAGGGGGAGCAGCACGGCCAGAACAAATCCCACGATAACGCGTTTCTTGTTCAGCTCGCCGCGGTTGCGCACAACGCCGCCGGATCCACTCAAGGGGTGCGGCACCATGTGCACGTCCATGTCGCCGGCGTCGCGCACCACCCGCGCCCCCACGCCGGGGCCGTTGAGGAAGCCCCGGCGTGGCTTGCGCCGTGAGGAACCAATGACAATTTGGGTGGCACCCACATTCCTGGCAAAATCCAGCAGCGCGGCCGCAGGGTCGGCGCCGCCCACAAAGTGGTAGGTGCCGCCCAGGTCCGTGACCAGCTGCCGCTGCCCTTCAAGGGACGACGGCGCGTCCCCGGCAACGCCGTCGGCCCTTGGCACGTGGACGGCCAGCAATTCCCCGCCGCTGACCCGGCTCAGGATTCTGGCGGCCCGGCGCAGCAGCACTTCGCCTTCAGGTCCGCCCGGCAAACCCACCACCACACGTTCGCGGGTGGGCCAGCTGGTGGCGATGCCGTGGCTTTCCCTATAGGCGGCCACGCCCTCTTCCACCCTGTCGGCGAGCCACAGCAGCGCCAGTTCGCGCAGGGCTGTGAGGTTTCCAAGCCTGAAGTAGTTGGCCAGCGCGGCATCGACCTTGTCGGCGGCATACACGTGGCCGGTGCTGAGCCGCTGGCGCAGCAGCTCCGGCGGGATGTCCACGAGTTCTATTTGGTCTGCCCGGCGGACCACATCGTCAGGGACTGTCTCCTGTTGGCGGACGCCGGTGATGGTCTCCACCACGTCCCCCAGCGAGGCCAGGTGCTGGACGTTGACAGTGGAGTACACATCCATGCCGGCGGCCAGGAGTTCTTCCACGTCCTGCCAGCGCTTGGCATTGCCCGCCCCGGGAATGTTGGAGTGGGCGTACTCATCCACCAGTGCCAGCGCCGGCTTGCGGACCAGCAGGGCGGCGACGTCCAGCTCCTGGAAATCGCTGCCGCGGTAGCTGATGTCCCGTGGCGGCAGGACCTCGAGTCCACCCAGTTGCGCGCGGGTCTGCTCCCGGCCGTGGTCCAGGACAATGCCCGCAACCACGTCAACACCTGCCGCGGCTTGGGCGTGGCCTTCCTCCAGCATGGAGTAGGTCTTGCCCACCCCGGGCGCTGCCCCCAGGAATATCCGCAATATGCCGCGCGTCATAGTTTATTCTCGCAGGCCTGTGGCGGTTTTCTGCACGGCAGCCAGGGCGGCATTCAAGGTGGTGGTGTTCACTGACGGCTGGCCAAGGAATGCGTTCACCCCGCTGCTGGTGTTCTGCGCAATCAGCTCCCGCACGGCTGCTTCGCTGAGCTCGTTGGCGGCCGCCACCCTCGGGAGCTGCAGTGCCGCGTAGGCCGGGGAAATGTCCGGGTCCAGGCCCGAGCCGCTGGCCGTCACGGCGTCGCTGGGCACCGAGCCCGGGGACACTTTCTCCCGCGCCGCCACCTCTGCACGGTTGGTGGCAATCGCCTCCACCAGCGCTGCCTGGTTGGGGCCTAAGTTGCTGGCAGACGACGTCGCCGGGTCCCAACCCACCGCCGAGGGCCGCGGGAAAAACCAGGCGGTGCCGGTGACTGGCTGGGCCAGCAGCGCGGACCCCACGGCGTTGCCGCCGGAGCTGATGATTGAGCCGTTGGCCTGGGCCGGGGCAACTACCTGCCCCACGCCAAAGACCAGCACAGGGTAGGCCAGGCCCAACAGGAGGGTGGCGCAAATGAGGAATCGCAAGGCCGTGAAGAGTTGGCGTCCATAGGCGTTCATAGTGCTGTCCTTAATTTAGCGCTGGGCAATCGTGGGGATGAGGGAGACCAACAGGTCGATGAGCTTGATACCGATAAACGGGGCAATGACGCCGCCCAGGCCAAAGATGAGCAGGTTCCGGGACAGTGCCTTCGCCGCCGAGACGGCCCTGTACTTCACCCCGCGCAGCGCCAGCGGCACCAACGCAACAATGACAAGGGCGTTGAAGATGACAGCCGAGAGGATGGCGCTCTCGGGTGAGGACAGCCCCATGATGTTTAGCAGCCCCAGCCCGGGGAACGTGGCGGCAAACAAGGCCGGCACAATGGCAAAGTACTTGGCCACGTCGTTCGCCACCGAAAAAGTGGTCAGCGAACCGCGCGTGATCAATAACTGCTTGCCTATGCCCACAATGTCAATGAGCTTGGTGGGGTCCGAATCCAGGTCCACCATGTTGGCCGCTTCCTTGGCCGCACTGGTGCCCGAATTCATGGCCACACCCACATCGGCCGCAGCCAGCGCCGGGGCATCATTGGTGCCGTCCCCCGTCATGGCCACCAACCGGCCCGCCTCCTGCTCGGCCTTGATGACAGCCAGCTTGTCCTCCGGGGTGGCCTCGGCAACAAAGTCATCCACCCCGGCCTCGGCGGCAATGGCGGCGGCGGTGATCTTGTTGTCGCCGGTGATCATGATGGTCTTGATGCCCATGGCCCGCAGCTCGGCGAACCTTTCCTTCATGCCGGGCTTGACCACGTCGGCCAGGTGCACCACACCCACAACGTGTGCGCGCCCGCCGTCGTACGTGGCCACCAACAGCGGCGTTCCGCCAGTCCCGGAGATCGTCTGCACCGCATCTTCGAGTTCCTGGGGCAGGTATCCGCCGCGTTCCTTCACATAGCTTTCGACGGCGGACGCGGCACCCTTGCGCACCTCCAGGTTTGTTTGGCCCGGGTTGGCAGGATGCCCCACCGGGAGGTTGAGCCCGCTCATGCGGGTCACGGCGCTGAACTCGATCACGTCCACATCGAAGGTGAGCGTTGCTGTTGCATCGTGCGGCGCCGCATCCCCTGCGGCCAGCTCCGTCATGGCCAGCTCCACAATGGAGCGGCCCTCGGGTGTTTCGTCTGCCAGCGAGGACAAGCGTGCCGTCTCGATGAGCAGATGCTGGTTCACGCCGTCGGCCGCCATGAAGGCAACGGCGCGGCGATTGCCGTAGGTGATGGTGCCCGTCTTATCCAGCAGGAGGGTGGTGATGTCGCCGGCTGTTTCCACTGCCCGGCCCGAAGTGGCCAGGACGTTGCGTTGAATGAGCCGATCCATGCCGGCGATGCCGATGGCTGGCACCAGCGCGCCAATGGTGGTGGGGATCAGGCAGACCAGCAGGGCCACCAGCACCACCGGGGTGGGAAGTGCGCTTGCGAAGTTCGCCATGGGGGCCAGCGTCATGACGGCCACCACGAACACGATGGTCAGCGAGGCCAGCAGCACGTTCAACGCGATTTCGTTGGGCGTCTTTTGCCGGGTGGCGCCTTCCACCAGGGAGATCATCCTGTCCAGGAACGTCTTGCCGCTGGCGGCCGTGATGCGGATGACTATCCTGTCCGAGAGCACCATGGTGCCACCCGTGACGGAGCTTCTGTCCCCGCCGGATTCGCGGATGACCGGGGCAGATTCGCCGGTGATGGCGGATTCGTCCACGCTGGCCAGGCCCTCGATGACATCGCCGTCGCTGGGGATGAGGTCCCCCGCCTCGCAGATGACAATGTCACCCACTGTGAGATCGGTGCCGGGCACCAGCTCCTCTTCATGGTCCGCGTTGCCGTTACCGTCCCGGCCCGCACCAGAGGCACCGGCTGGCACCAGGGCGCGGGTCCGGCGTCGTGCCATGACTGAGGTGCGGGCGGCACGGAGG
Organism: Specibacter sp.; assembly: GCA_039932175.1. GTDB lineage: Bacteria > Actinomycetota > Actinomycetes > Actinomycetales > Micrococcaceae > Specibacter. Next base: position 4,977 of record JBDTQM010000083.1, on the reverse strand, counting down.
CTGTCAGCCTGGGCCTTGCCGCGGCCCTCGGCGATGGCCTCGGATACATTGCCAAACAGCACAGTCAGCCACAGCCACACCGTGACGATGAGGGAAAATACTGCCGAACTGGAGCCAATGACCAGCTGCTGGATGGTCACGGCGGTGCAGACAAGGGAGCCGATCAGCACGGTGAACATGACTGGGGAGTGGATCATTTGGCGGGGATTGAGCTTGCGGAAGGCCAGGGGCAGTGCCCCGAGCATTGTGTGTAGCTTCATTTCAGCAGTCCTTCAGCAGCCGAGCCCAGGGCGAGCGCGGGGAAGTAGGTAAGTGCGGTCAGGATCAAGGAGATGCCGCCCAGCAACATGGCGAAGAGCGGTCCGTGTGTGGCGAGGGTTCCCGTGGTGGCGGGGATTTTGCGTTGCTTCGCCAGGGAGCCTGCGAGCGCCAGGACCAACGCCATGGGAAGGAATCGGCCAATGAACATGGCCAGCGCCAACAGGGTGGCCAGGCCGGGGCAGGAGCTGGTGATGCCGCCAAAAGCGGAGCCGTTGTTGTTCGCAGCCGAGGTGAAGGCGTACAGGATTTCACTGAAGCCGTGCGGGCCCTCGGCGGGTGCCGCTGCTGCGAGCGCGGGTGTTGCAACGGTGATGGCCGCGCCCAGCAGCACCAGTGTGGGTGTGGCAAGGATGTACAGGGCCACCAGCTTCATCTGGGGTGCGCCAATCTTCTTGCCCAGAAACTCCGGGGTGCGCCCTACCATGAGGCCGCCAATGAAGACTGCCACCACGGCCAGGATCAGCATCCCGTACAGGCCCGAGCCCACGCCGCCGGGAGCAATCTCGCCCAGCATCATGTTGAGCATGGCCAGTCCGCCGGCCAGGGGCGGCAGGGAATCGTGGGCCACATTCACGGCCCCGGTTGAGGTGAGTGTGGTGGCTGTTGCAAACAAGGCACTGGGTGCGACGCCCAGGCGCTGCTCAAATCCTTCGCCGACGCTGGTGCCGCTGCCGTTGAAGGCTCCGATGGCCCAGGCCATCAATGATGTGGACCCGAGCCAGAATGCCACCATGACGGCGAGTACTGTGTAGCCCTGGCGTTTGTCGCCCACCATGTGTCCGTACATGGCCGGCAGGGAGAACGGGACCACCAGAATCAAGAAAACCTGGAACAAGCTGCTGAACGCCGTGGGGTTTTCAAAGGGGTGGGCCGAGTTCGCGTTGAAGTAGCCGCCGCCGTTGGTGCCCAGGAGCTTGATGGCCTCCTGCGAGGCAACCGGGCCGCCGGGGACTGTTTGCTGGGCGCCTGTGACAAGGGTGTGAATGCCTGTGCCGCCCCAGTTTTGGATGACGCCGGTGACCATCAGGACCACCGCACCAACAACTGCCATGGGCAGCAGGACGCGGAAGGCGCCGCGGGTCAGGTCAACCCAAAAGTTGCCAAGGTTGCTGGTTTGGGCGCGGACCAGGCCACGGATCAGGGACACCACAACGGCAAGCCCCACCGCGGCACTGAGGAAGTTCTGCACGGCGAGCAGCATCATCTGGATGCCGAAGCCAAGGGTTGTCTCCGGCACATACGTCTGCCAGTTGGTGTTGGTGACAAAGGAGACTGCCGTGTTCATGGCAACCCATGGGTCCACTGCGCCCAGGCCCTGGTTGAACGGCAGGATTCCCTGCAGCAGCTGGGCCAGGAACAGCACCACTATCGACACCACGCTAAATGCCAGCAGCGAGCGCAGGTACACCTTCCAGTGCTGGTCTGCTTGCGGGTCAATGCCGGCGAGTTTGTAAAGTCCGCGTTCCACCGCCAAATGCTTGTGGCTGGTGCAGGTTGTGGCGAGATAGCCGCCCAGGGGCTGGTGCAGGGCAGCCAGCATCACTATCAATACGGCCAGCTGGGTGGCCAGCGAGAAGACATTAAGGTCCATGGTGTCCGCTCACCACTTCTCGGGGCGGATCAGCGCAGCCAGCAGGTACACCAGCAGCGCCAGTCCCACCAGCCCCAAAATTATCCACGTAACTAGTGCCACGGCAAGCCTACTTTCCCATTGTGCGTTGATGTCTTGACTCAATCGCACACCCGCGGCGTGGGCCTGGTGCTTGTTTTTACGCGTTCTTTACGCCGTCCCCGGCAATCTTGACGGCTTCCTGACTACCCGCCGGTTTATGGCTGCGCACCGTCGGCGGTGGACGCGGCGCAGCTGTGAAAGTGGCGCAGCATTCGGCGTGGACCGTACGCAGGATTCTTGGGATCAGGCCGAGAAGCCGCCGTCTGCCTTGATCAGCTGGCCGTTGACCCAGCTCCCGCCCGGGGAGAGCAGGAACGCCACGGTTGGCGCAACATCGGCAGGCGTGCCCAGCCGCCCGCCCGGCTGCATCCCGGCCAGCTCCGTTCGGGTGGCCTCGTCCATCCACCCGGTGTCCACGGGTCCGGGATTGAGCACGTTGGCGCTGATGCCCTGCCCGCCCAGCTCCCTGGCTGCGGCAATGACAATCCTGTCCAGCGCGCCCTTTGACGCCCCGTACGGCATGTTGAACGCCGTGTGGTCGCTTGTCAGCGCAACTATGGCGCCGCCGTCGGGCGTGGCCTGCCGGGCAAAGGCGGCAATCAGCTGCCAGCCGGCGCGGGTGTTGACGGCAAAGTGGCGCTCAAAGCTCTCCAGCGGGGTGTCCAGGATCCCCGAGTCCACCGACTCGCAGTGCGAGAGCACCATGCCCGTCAGGGGGCCTGCCTCCTGCGCAATTTGGGCCATGAGCCGTTCGACGGCGGACGGGTCGCCAAGGTCTGCCGGCAGCGCCCACACTGTGGCGCCCGCGGCCTCAAGCTCCGCGGTGAGTGCGAGGATGTCCCCGGGCTGCTTGCCCCAGGGCATGCGCGCGTCATACTCCTGCCAATAGTTCAGGACAAGGTCCCAGCCATCCGCAGCGAGTTCACGGGCAATCCCGGCGCCGATGCCCACCGTGCGGCCCACACCTGTAATCAAGGCAATGTTCTTGTGCATGGCCCCCAGCCTATGCGCGGGAGCCGCCGGCGCAGGGAAGCGTGAAGTCATGCGCCGAACTGGCGGCGGGTTCACCGCATAAATACTTATGCGCAAGACCCGCTGCGAGTTCACCGCATAGGTTAACGATGTAGCTTGGAGGAGTCCATCATTGCTTAGCGAAAGGCCGTCATGACCCCCTCATTGCCCACACCGAAGCCCGGCGGAACATCAGGGGGCGGCTTTGTGCCGGGACGGGTCACGCGCAGGGCGGCCGCACCGGCAGGAACGCCCGGCGCGATCCCCGCCAAGCTGGTCCCTGGCAAGGCGGGCCCTGGCACAGCGGGCCCTGGCACAGCGGGCAAAAAGCAGGCCAAGGGGGCAACTCCCGCCAAGGCCGCCGCGAACACGGCCTCGATCAGTGCCACCATTCGGGAGGCGGCCGCCGCCGCAAAACGACGGGTCCTGGCCATCACCAACGCCCAAGTGGTCCCCATTGAGGGGGAACCGTTCACCGGGACTGTCCTGGTTGAAGGCGGCAAGATCCTGGGGCTTGGCGCCGCCATCCAGGTCCCCGAAGGTGCTGACATTGTGGATGCCAAGGGCCAGTGGCTGCTGCCCGGTTTCATTGACGCCCACGTGCATTTGGGCATGGACCCCGAAGGCGAGCTGGAGTCCACCAGCGACGTCAATGAGATGACGGACCCCATCATGGCAGGGGTCCGGGCCATTGACGCGGTGGATCCCTTTGACCCCGGCTTTGACGACGCCCTGGCCGGCGGCATCACGGCCGTTAACGTCAACCCGGGATCCGGAAATCCGATCGGCGGGCTGGCGGTGGCCCTGCACACGCACGGGCGGTACATCGAGGAAATGGTGCTCCGCTCCCCCAGCGGCCTGAAGTCGGCGCTCGGGGAGAATCCCAAGAACGTCTACGGCGAGCAAAAGAAGACTCCCTCCACCCGCCTGGGCACAGCCCTGGTGATCCGCCAGGCATTCATGGCCGCGCAAAACTGGCTGGCGCAACCCGAACCGCGCCCCCGCGACGCCCACATGGAGGCCCTGTCCATGGTGCTCCGCAAGGAAATCCCCTGGCGCCAGCACTGCCACCGCGCCGACGACATCGCCACGGCCATCCGCCTGGCCGACGAGTTCGGCTATGACCTGGTCCTTGACCACGGCACGGAGGCCCACGTGCTGGGCGATGTTCTGGCCGCCCGCGGCACACCGGTACTGATTGGCCCGCTGTTCACCAGCAAGTCCAAGCCCGAATTGCGGGGCCGTTCCATTGCCAACCCGGGCAAGCTGGCCGCGGCCGGCGTCGAAATTTCCATCATCACCGACCACCCTGTGGTGCCCATCAGCTTCCTGGTCCACCAGGCCGCGTTCGCCGTGAAGGAAGGCCTGGACCGGAACACGGCACTGCGCGCCATCACCATCAACCCGGCCAAGGTGCTGGGCCTGGACCACCGGATTGGCTCGCTCAAGGTGGGCAAGGATGCCGACCTGGTGCTGTGGAGCGGAGACCCCCTGGACGTCATGGCCCGGGCGATGGGTGTGTTCATTGGCGGCAAGCAGGTTTACACGTACGACGCCGGCACCCGGGCAGGTGCCAGCGCGCCACGCGTGTAGCGGCAAGACAAACTGACCCGCAGCAGTGGTCGAAAATGGCGAATTTTCGCTGTTTTCGAGGGGACCACGCCCGACGTGCCCCGACCCAGGTACGAGGTTGGGGCCCGGGCCGGGACCACTGCAGTCAGTTTCAGAAGGGCTTGTTAGGCCGGGAGCTGCAGCACTGCACCCGTGAAGATCAGGTCCGGGTGGATCACCGTGTCGGCGTTCGCCTGGTACAGGGTCTCCCAGCCACCTTCGATGCCCAACTTGTCGGCGATGATGCTCAGGGTGTCGCCGGACTGAATCGTGTAGCTCTCCCCACTCAGCGCAACCTCAACAGCGGCGGGGGCCTGCTGGATCGGAGCCTGCTCCACGGGGGCCTGCTGGATCGGAGCCTG
>JBDTQM010000082.1:0-15796 GCA_039932175.1 Specibacter sp. | reverse complement strand
TGAGTGTCACGGTGGCCGGCGTCGTGCGTCCATTGATCGCGAGGATGACCACGGATGCGGCAATGATGGCCAGGACTGCTCCGATGGCCGGAAAAATCCACCAGCGGCGATAAGGATGCTCACGCGACGGGATCGACATGGCGACGCCCGGGCAAATTCCGGTTTCCCGGCCAGCGACCCAACATGACGCGCTTCGCTTTCCGGGCGGCGGACCCGGGGCCACACGTTGGTGCCACGCCATGGTCAGCCATTGCCCATACCTACACCGCTTTACGCCCCGTGCCGGTTCTTCGCAGGGAAACACCGGCGCGGATCAGAGGGGCGTGTCCACCCAGTCGATGCCAACGGCCGTCAGGCTGGCGCTGCCGGCGGTGAGCGATGCCAGGCGTTCAACGGCGGCGGCGATGACTTTCGTGTCATCGGCCATGGCCAGCCCAACATGGGTGTGCTCGGCGTCGTAGGTGTTGCCCGTCATGACGTACCCGGCCGTGCGCAAATCATTCTCCAGCCGCCCCGCCTGCGCATGGGGCGCCGCCACCGTGAACAACCTCAACCGTTCGCGCCGCACCAGGGACGCCGCGTCAACCGCCGAGCTCACGGATTCGGAGTAGGCCCGGACCAGGCCCCCGGCGCCCAGCAGGATCCCGCCAAAATAACGCACGACGACGGCGCACACGTCGCTGAGGTCGGCGGCGCCGCTGCCTGCGCCACTGCCGGACGCAGCCCGGGTCTCACGCTTTAGGAGGGCCTCAAGCATGGGGGTGCCGGCAGTGCCGGAGGGTTCGCCGTCGTCGTTGGAGCGCTGCACGCTGCGCTCGGGGCCAATGACAAAGGCGCTGCAGTGGTGCCGGGCGTCGTAAAACTCCCGCCGCAGCCCGGCCACGAGCTCACGGGCGGCGGCCTCGTCCGGAACCCGGCGGAGCACTGTGATGAACCGTGAGCGTTTGATGCTCTGTTCGTGGCGGAAGTCCGGACCCGCGACGAGGGTGGTGTAGATATTTGCGCCGGGAGTGGCCAACTGGGGTTCGGGTGTTTGGCTCACCATTTCAGTCTAGTGTGGAGTCATGCTTTCCTTGGGACTCACCGGCGGCATTGCGGCCGGAAAATCACTTCTCTCAATCCGCTTCCGCGAGCTGGGCGCCGACGTGATCGACGCCGACCAGCTGGCCCGGGACGTGGTTGCCCCCGGCACTGCCGGGCTGGCCGAGGTGGTGGCGCACTTTGGTCCGCACCTGCTGCTGCCCGACGGGTCGCTGGACAGACCACAACTGGGCTCGCTGGTGTTCGCCGAGCCGGCGGCCCGGGAAGCCCTGAACGCCATTGTTCACCCTCGGGTGAGGGCCGCCGCCCAATCATTGAAGGCCCAGGCCGGCCCCGGCGCCATAGTGGTCCAGGACATTCCCCTGCTGGTGGAGACGGGGCAGGGGGCCAATTTTCATTTGGTGGTGGTGGTGCAGGCCCCCCTTGAGGCCCGGGTGGCGCGCATGATGGGCGCCAGGGGCATGTCCAGAGCCGATGCGCTGGCCAGAATGGCAGCCCAGGCCAGTGACGCCGAACGGGCGGCCGCCGCCGATGTGGTCATTGCAAACGATGGCTCCCCGCAGCGGGCATTGGCTGAACTCGACGCGTTGTGGCATGGCCGGCTGCTGCCCTTCGCCGCGAATCTTGCCTCAGGCCGTGCGGCAGGCGGCACCGCAACGGCCCCCGTTGTCCCGGCCGATCCCAGCTGGCCGGCCCAGGCAGGCCGTTTGGCTGCACGGGTGAAGGCGGCTGTGGGGGAGCCGGCAGTGGCCGTGGATCATGTTGGTGCAACAGCCCTTGCCGGCCACCCGGCCCCGGATGTCCTGGAACTGCAGGTTCAGCTGCGCACGAAGGCAGATCTGGCGGCGGCCATTGCCCCGCTGGCTGCTGCGGGTTTCCCCAAGACCGGCTGGCAGGAGGGTGGCGGGTCCCTGCACGCCTCCGCCGATCCGGGCCGGCCCGCAGCCCTTGCCGTTGTGGTGGGTGCCCTGGTTCAGGAAGCCGCGCGTTAAATGCAACGGGCCCCTTCCATCCTGGAAAGGGGCCCGCAGCATTCAAGCCGGCGCCTAGTAGGTGCTGGTGTTCACGCCGTTGTTGACAGCGACAACAATGATGATGATGTAGAAAATGGTGACGACCACGCCCAGGATGGTGAAGATCCAGCCCAGGATGACGCCAACGTTGGCCGGGGTGTTGGTGAAGCCGGCTGCAGTGGACTTCTTCTTGGCAATGATGGAGACGATCAGTCCTGCCAGCGAGAACACAAAGCACAGGACCAGGCCAATGATGCCCAGTGTCTTGCCCGGATCTTCGGCGGGAGCACCGTAGGGTGCGTTTCCGTAGGCGGGCTGGCCGTACTGCTGGGGCTGCTGGCCGTAGGGGTTCTCGGGGTTGTTCTGCGTCATGATGTCCTCTCAAGGGCGAATGAAGTAAAGAGCTGGTACAAGTTTTGCATGGTGGGAGCCAATTGCCGTGCCTGTTTCATGGGGAGTCCTACCCATGGAGTCTTCGATCAGGTGTTCTAATTGCCGCCAATGGGGGTAGCGTTAACCTCATGAGTCTTGCGCAAGAGATCAATCGTGTTGTAGCCCCCTTTGAAGTCATCAGTGAATTTCAGCCTGCAGGGGACCAGCCGGCCGCCATCAAGGAGCTCACTGAGCGCATCAACAATGGTGAAAAGGATGTTGTCCTCCTGGGCGCCACCGGCACGGGAAAGTCGGCCACCACTGCCTGGCTGATTGAACAAGTTCAACGGCCCACGCTGGTTCTGGTGCAAAACAAGACCCTGGCCGCCCAATTGGCCAATGAGTTTCGGGAACTGCTGCCCAACAACGCCGTGGAGTATTTTGTCTCCTACTACGACTACTACCAGCCTGAGGCATACGTGCCGCAGTCGGACACCTTCATCGAGAAGGACTCCTCCGTCAACGAGGAAGTGGAACGCCTCAGGCACTCCGCCACCAACGCGCTGTTGACCCGCAGGGACGTCATTGTGGTGGCCACGGTCTCCTGCATTTACGGTTTGGGCACGCCTGAAGAGTACGTGGCCGGCATGGTCACCCTCACGCGCGGGGACCAGATGAACCGCGACGACCTGCTGCGCAAGTTTGTCAGCATGCAGTACACCCGCAATGACATTGACTTTCACCGCGGCACCTTCCGGGTCCGCGGCGACACTGTGGAGATCATCCCCATGTATGAGGAGCAGGCCATCCGGGTCGAGTTCTTTGGCGACGAAGTGGAGAACATCTACACGCTGCATCCCCTCACGGGAGAGATCATCCGGGAAGAAAATGAGATGTACGTTTTCCCGGCGTCGCACTATGTGGCCGGCCCGGACCGCTTGGCCCGTGCCGTGAAACAGATAGAAGACGAGCTGGCCAGCCGCACCAAGGAGCTGGAAAGCCAAAACAAGCTGCTCGAAGCCCAGCGGCTGCGCATGCGCACCACGTATGATCTGGAAATGATGGAGCAGATGGGCTTCTGCAACGGCATTGAAAACTACTCGAGGCACATTGACGGCCGCGAGCAGGGCAGCGCCCCGCACTGCCTGATCGACTACTTCCCGGATGACTTCTTGATGGTCATTGACGAATCCCATGTGACTGTGCCGCAGATTGGCGCCATGTACGAGGGTGACATGTCCCGCAAGCGCACGCTGGTGGACCACGGATTCCGCCTGCCCTCGGCCATGGACAACAGGCCGCTGAAATGGGACGAGTTCCTCGAACGCGTGGGCCAGACCGTCTACCTGTCGGCAACACCTGGCAAGTATGAGCTGGGGAAGTCGGACGGCTACGTCCAGCAGATCATCCGCCCCACGGGCCTGATTGACCCCGAAATAATTGTCAAGCCGTCCCAGGATCAGATCAATGACCTGCTCGGTGAGATCCGCAAGCGCACAGCCAAGAATGAACGCGTCCTGGTCACCACCTTGACCAAGCGCATGTCCGAGGACCTGACTGACTATCTGCTGGGCAACGGGATCAAGGTTGAGTACCTGCACTCCGATGTGGACACCCTGCGCCGGGTGGAGTTGCTGCGTGAACTGCGCATGGGTGTCTTTGATGTGCTGGTGGGCATCAACTTGCTCCGTGAAGGCTTGGACCTGCCCGAGGTGTCCCTGGTGAGCATTCTCGACGCCGACAAGGAAGGCTTTCTGCGCTCCTCCACCTCACTGATCCAGACCATTGGCCGTGCCGCCCGCAACGTCTCCGGCGAGGTGCACATGTACGCGGACCGGGTCACTGCGTCCATGCAGTTCGCCATCGACGAGACCAACAGGCGCCGGGAAATCCAGGTCGCCTACAACACCAAGCACGGCATTGATCCGCAACCGCTGCGGAAAAAGATTGCTGACATCACCGACCAGCTGGCGCGAGAGGATGCCGACACGGCTGCCCTGCTGGAGGAAGCCCGGGTCAAGAAGGCCGGGGCCGGAAAGAAGGCTGTCCGCCAGGACGGCCTGGCCTCCCGCCCCGCGGCCGAGCTGATCAGCCTCATCGAGGAGCTGACGGCGCAGATGCACGGCGCAGCCGCGGATCTCCACTTTGAACTGGCAGCCCGCCTGCGCGACGAGGTGGGGGACTTGAAGAAGGAGCTCCGCCAGATGCGCGAAGCCGGCCACGCGTAGCGGCCGTCCTCTCGTCCCACTTAACATCTATGTCGCAGTTGTTGCACCAAAAAGCCTCTAGAAAGCGCTTTCCAATGCAATAACTGCGCCATAGATCATCAGGGCAGTGAGGCTTGCGGGGCGCGGACCATGGCGAGCAGCTTCGCGAAGATGCCCTCGCCGTCGTCGGCTATGCCGTCGTGGTGGAACTTGTCCGACTCCCACACCTGCAGTCCCTTGACGGATGCGGCCGTGGCCAGGGAAATATCCCTGTCCACATAGATGTCGTCCGTGTAGACAGCAGCAGCCACGGGCACTGTGTTCTTCACCAGCTGCTCAGGAGCGTACAGCGGCCCCCAGCCTTCGATGCGCTGTGCCAGCACCTCGGCCAGCTCGCGCAGCGGGGTCAGGGCTGGATCCTGCTCAAAGTACCAAGGGTACACCGCTTCACCGGTGAGCAGGGGCTCGGGCACGTCAGGGTGGAAGTCGGGGTGCTCGCGCAGGACCCTGGCCGCGGCCCAATTGCTGGCCTCACCTTGCACGTAGATGGACTCGTGCATGAGCGCGTACAGGGGCTGGCCGGCGCGGCTGACCTGGGCCGACACCTGGGCCAGGAAATTATCGGAGAGCCGCTCACCATCGACTGTGGGTGCGAACGCGTCCTCGAGCAGGTAGTGCAGGCCGTCAAAGCGGGTGTTGCCGCCAAGGTAGTTCCCCAGCATTTGCACCCGTTCCGGGGTGAGCCGCTCTCCCGTGGGCAGATATTCGGACACCGCCACCACGTGGCGCATGATCCGGGTGACCACGGCCCTGTCCTGCGGATACTTGGCGAAGTATTCGGCGTTGCGACGGCGCAAGCGCCCAAAGGTGGCCTGGTAGACCTGGTCGGCTGGCCCGTCCAGTGGCCCCAGGCCGCCCGTGATGAGGGCTTCCTTCACGCCGTCAGGTGCAAATGAAAGGTACGTGAGGGCACAAAATCCGCCATAGCTTTGGCCAAACAGGCTCCACGGTCCGGAGCCCAGGGCGGCCCGAATCAGTTCCGCATCGGCAACGATGTCCGTGGCCCGGAAGTGCGCCAGGTAGCTGGCTTGGGCGGCAACGTCACCCAGCAGGGGGAGCGACTGCCGCGTGGCCGGGGTGGACAGTCCCGTGCCGCGCTGATCGAGCATCAGGACGCGGAAGTGCTGGGTTGCCTCGGCCAACCAGCCATTCAGGGCAGTTGGCCTGTTGCCGCGCCCGCCCGGCCCGCCCTGCAGGAACAGAAGCCAGGGCAGTTCGTCCGAGCCCACGCGGTCATCGCTGAGTTCCCGGGCGAAAATCTCAATGCTTGGCCCCGACGGGTTGGCGTGGTCCAGGGGTGCCGTGAACCAGTGGTCGCGGATGCGCACGCCACGGATGGTGTAAGTGTCCGGGGCGGTCATGCCTGCACCTGGGCGACGGCCGGCTGGGCCGTGCCAAAGGCGCCCAGTTCGGCGCCGTCGAGGCGGAACACGTGCCAACCGTCCATGGGCGCCGCACCCAGGGACTTATAGAAGTTGATGGCCGGCTCATTCCAGTCCAGCACGCTCCACTCAACCCTGGCGTAGCCGCGTTCCACGGCGATCTGTGCCAGCGTGCGCAGCAGCGCCTTGCCATGGCCGCCGCCGCGGGTTTCCGGGCGCACATACAAGTCCTCGAGATAAATGCCGTGGGTGCCTTCCCACGTGGAGTAATTCAGGAACCACAGGGCGAAGCCAACAATGGGCTCCCCGGGCGTCCCGGAATCGACCACGTGGGCAAAGATCTGCGGATTGCTGCCAAAAAGATTGGCATGGAGCATCTCCACAGTATTCTTCACGGCATCGGGCTCTTTTTCATAAACAGCCAGATCGTGAATCATGCCAAGGATTGCGGGGACATCGGAGGGCACAGCAGTGCGTATCAAACTCATGCTCTGAGCTTAGCGCCCACCTTACATTCGACTAAAGTCCTTGAAGATTACGACGGCGGACCCTGCCTCGTTGGACGCGTCAAGGTCCACGGCGGCCGTCATGGACCAGTCATGGTTTGCCTCGGGGTCAACAATGGTCTGGCGCACGGTCCAGCTGTCATCGCCCGTGGTGATGGTTAGCAGCGCAGGTCCGCGGGCGGCCGGTCCGGACTCGATGTATTCGTGTTCGTCCCAATACGTGTCCAACGCGTCGGCCCAGCGGTCCGAATCCCAGCCGTGCTCGGCGTCGAGCGCGCCCAAGGCCTCAAAGTCGTCGTCGGCGGCCAGCTCGACCCGGCGGAACATCTCATTGCGGACCATGACCCGGAAGGCGCGCTGGTTGTCGGTGAGCTTGGGCGGGACGGGCGGGAGGGACGTTTCCTGGGCCAGGGTGGCGGTGTCGTCGTCCCCGGAGGTCATCTTTTCCCACTCATCGAGCAGGCTCGAGTCAACCTGGCGGACCAGCTCGCCGAGCCAGGAAATGATGTCCTCAAGGTCCTCGCGCAGGGCGTCCTGGGGGACCGTCTGGCGCAGCGCCTTGTACGCGTCGGTCAGGTAGCGCAGCACGATCCCCTCGGAGCGGGCCAGCGAGTAGTACTGGACGTATTCGCCGAAGTTCATGGCACGCTCATACATGTCGCGGATGATCGACTTGGGGCTCAGCTCAAAGTCACCCACCCACGGGGAGGCCTTGCGGTATACCTCAAAGGCGCCAAACAGCAGCTCCGACAGCGGCATGGGGTAGGTGACCTCGTCAAGGATGGCCATCCGCTCGTCGTATTCGATGCCCTCGCTCTTCATGGCGGCAACCTTTTCGGTGCGTTCACGCTTGAGCTGGGCCGCAAGGATTTGGCGCGGCTTCTCCAGGGTGGCCTCGATGACGGAGATGACATCGAGTGCGTAGCTGGGGGAGTCGGGGTCCAGCAGGTCCAGGGCGGCCAGGGCGAAGGGGGAGAGGGGCTGGTTCAGGGCGAAGTTCATTTGCAGGTGCACTGTCAGGCGCACCGTGCGGCCGTCGGCCTCCAACTCATCCTCAGGAATCCGCTCCACCACGCCGGCGCCCAGCAGTTCGCGGTACATGCCAATGGCCTTGCGGATCAGGGCGCGCTGCTTGGACGGCGACTCGTGATTGTCGGTGAGCAGCGTCTTGGCGGCCAGGAAGGGGTCCCCGGGGCGTTCCAGCAGGTTCAGCAGCATGGCGTGGGTGATGGTGAAGCTGGAGGTCAGCGGTTCCGGCACGGATTCCACCAGGCGTGTGAAGGTGGGTTCGCCCCAGCTGACAAAACCTGCCATGGGCTTCTTCTTGACCACCTGGCGCAGCTTCTTTTGGTCGTCGCCAAACTTTGCCACGGCCTTGGCCATGGACTTCGTGTTTTCAATGACGTGGTCCGGTGCCTGCACAATGACTGTGCCGGCCGTGTCATAACCGGCACGGCCTGCACGTCCGGCAATTTGCTGGAACTCACGCACCTGCAAAACGCGGGTCCGCACGCCGTCGTACTTGCTCAGGGCTGTCAGGAGCACCGTGCGGATGGGCACGTTGATGCCCACGCCCAGGGTGTCGGTGCCGCAGATGACCTTCAACAGGCCGGCCTGGGCCAGCTGCTCCACCAGGCGGCGGTACTTGGGCAGCATGCCTGCGTGGTGCACGCCGATGCCATGGCGGACCAGGCGGTTGAGCGTCTTGCCGAAGCCCGCGGAGAAGCGGAAGCCGGCAATGAGATCGTTGATCTTATCTTTTTCCTCGCGGGTGCACACGTTGATGCTCATGAGGTTCTGGGCCCTGTCAATGGCCTCGGCCTGGCTGAAGTGCACCACGTAGACGGGGACCTGCTTGGTGGCCAGCAGCTCTTCCAGGGTCTCGTGCACACCTGTCTGCACGTAGTAGTAGTGCAGCGGGATGGGACGCTCAGTGGAGGAAACGGTGGTGGTGTCGCGATTGGTCAGCTCCGTCAGTTCGCGCTCAAAGCGGCTGACATCACCCAGCGTGGCGCTCATGAGCAGGAACTGCGACTGCGGCAGCTCCAGCAGCGGAAGCTGCCAGGCCCAGCCGCGCTGCGGGTCGGAGTAGTAGTGGAACTCGTCCATGATGACCACGCCAACATCGGCGTTCTCACCCTCACGCAGGGCAATGTTGGCCAAGATTTCAGCCGTGCAGCAAATGATGGGCGCGTCCTGATTGACCGAGGAGTCACCGGTGATCATGCCAACGTTTTCGGCACCAAAAATATCGCAGAGGGCAAAGAATTTCTCCGACACCAGGGCCTTGATGGGGGCCGTGTAGTAGCTGGCGGCACCCCGGGCCATGGCGTTGAAGTGCGCGGCGATGGCCACCATCGACTTGCCGGAGCCCGTGGGGGTGGACAGGATCACGTTGTTGCCGCTGACCAGCTCCAGCGCCGCTTCTTCCTGGGCGGGGTACAGTTCGATGCCCTTGTCCATGGTCCATTCCAAAAACGCGTCAAGAACGTCGTCGTCGGAGGAGGTTTGCGGGTTCAGGGTGGCAAGCTGTTCAAGAAGATTCATGGTGTTCCCAGCTTATGCGCTCAAAGCTGTGGCAGGATAACGCCATGGGTGATCAAGGGTTTTTATGGGAACCGGCGAAGTACGTGCAATTTAGCGATTTTCGCGACCGCCCGTTCTTTGACCTGACGTCACGGATCGCTGCGACGGCGCCGGCCACTGTGGTCGATTTGGGCTGCGGGCCCGGCAATCTCACGGCCACACTGGCGCAGCGGTGGCCGGCCGCGCAGGTTGCGGGCCTGGACAGCTCCGCTGAAATGATTGCGGCCGCCACGGAGCTTGTCCAGACGGACGACGCCGCCGCCACCCCGGCAGGTGACGCCCCGCACCCGGGTGCACGGCTCAGCTTCACCGTGGCGGACATTGCCGGCTGGGCGCCCAGTGCCGGGACCGACGTCATTGTCTCCAATGCCGCGCTGCAATGGGTGCCCGGGCACCGGGAGCTGATGGCGGGTTGGCTGGCAGCGCTTCGCCCGGGCGCGTGGCTGGCAGTCCAGGTGCCGGGGAACTTTGGGGCGCCGTCGCACACCATCATGCGGGAACTGGCCGGCAGTGCACGCTGGCGGGACCAGCTCGACGGCGTGCTGCGGCACAAGGATGCCGTGGGGGAGCCGGCGGAATATCAGGAGCTGTTCCTGCGCGGCGGCGCCCGGGTTGATGTGTGGGAAACCACCTACAGCCAGCTCCTGCAGGGGGAGAACCCCGTGGTGGACTGGGTCCGTGGAACCGGCTTGCGGCCCGTGCTGGCAGCCCTGGGCCCTGGTGAGAGCGTCGAGTTTGAGCAACAGTATGCAGCCCTGGTGCGGCAGGCTTACCCGGCCACGGAATTTGGCACCAACTTTGAGTTCCGGCGCATCTTCATGGTGGGAGAAAAGCAATGAGTGATTTGCAGGCATTTCCGCAGGACTGGCAGCGCGCCCTGATCATCGTGGCCCACCCGGACGACCCCGAATACGGCATGGCCGCCGCCGTGGCGCAATGGGTTGAGGAAGGAAAGGACGTGCAGTACCTGCTGGCCTCCCATGGTGAAGCCGGCATCGCCACACTCGCCCCCGCAGTGAGCGGCCCGTTGCGGGCAGTGGAACAACTCAACGCCTGTGGGCAGGTGGGCGTGGACAATCTGACCATCCTGGACCACCCCGATGGCAGGATCGAGGAAGGCGTGGCGCTGCGTCGTGACTTTGCCCGGCACATTCGCCTGGTGAAACCGGATGTTGTCCTGACGCTCAACCACCGCGACCATTGGGGTCCCGGCCGGTGGAACAGCGCCGACCACCGGGCTGTTGGCCGCAGCGTGCTGGACGCAGTGTCCGATGCTGACAATGACTGGATCTTCCCTGAACTGCTTGATCGGGGCCTGGCCAGGCACAAGGTCCGCCATGTTGCCATCAGTTCCCCGCAGCCAACACATTTTGTGAAGGTCAGCCCGGAGAACATCGAGAAGGCGGTTGCCTCGCTGGCGGAACACAAGGAGTACCTCAAGGCGCTCAGTGATGAACCGGTGGAGACGCAGGCGCGGCGGCAGATCGAGATGGCCACCGCCGGCGGGGCCGTGGCCTTTGAACTGTACGGTTGAGCCGGTGTGGGCCCTGACCGGCGGGTCAGTGGGCAGATAATGCCCTCTCAGCCCAATTTGAGGGCATTATCTGTCCAGTCAGCGGGAGCGAGGCCGGACACGGGCGGGAACAGGTCCCGAGGGGAGCGGGCACCATTGCCGGGCACCCGGCGTCGTGCGGGGCAGTGGCGGGGGAATGCGCCGGGGAGTGGCGGTGCAAGCACCCAGCAACGCCACGGCAAACCCACAGGAAGTCCACACTGACAAGGAGCCCGCTCAGGAGTAAATTGTTACCTGTTCGAACCAATTATTGACGGGCATCTAGGAGTCTGACGTGCTGTTTCGATTGATAGCCCGCAACGTGGCA
The DNA here is from genome assembly GCA_039932175.1 of Specibacter sp. Classification (GTDB taxonomy): domain Bacteria; phylum Actinomycetota; class Actinomycetes; order Actinomycetales; family Micrococcaceae; genus Specibacter. Next base: position 4,749 of record JBDTQM010000082.1, on the reverse strand, counting down.
CCGCACAGGGCGCAGCTGATCATGATTGTGGTGCTGCAGTTTCTCTCCACCCTGGCCACGCTGTACCTGCCCACGCTCAATGCCGACATCATCGACGATGGCGTGGTCAAGGGCAACATTGGCCTGATCATGAACCTGGGCGGGTGGATGCTTGCCATCACGGCGGGCCAGGTGGTGTGCGCCATTGCGGCCACCTACCTCAGTGCCCGGTTGGCCATGGGTGTGGGCCGGCAAATCCGCCGCGACCTTTTCGAGAAGGTGGAGACGTTTTCCGCCCAGGAGGTTGGCATCATTGGGGCGCCGTCGCTGATCACCCGCACCACCAACGACGTCCAGCAGGTGCAGATGCTGACCCTGATGTCCTTCACCATGATGGTCATGGCGCCCATCATGTGCATTGGCGGCATTGTGCTGGCCATGGCCCAGGACGTCCCGCTGTCCGGGCTGCTGCTGGTGATCCTGCCCGTCCTTATTGTCGCCATTGGTCTCATTGTGCGGGTGCTGGTCCCCACCTTCCGCAAGGTCCAAAAGCAGCTCGATGACATCAACGGCGTGCTGCGTGAACAAATCACCGGCATCAGCGTGATCCGCGCCTTTGGCCGGCGGGACTATGAAGCGGAACGTTTCGCCACCGCCAACGGCGCCCTGACAGCCTCCCAACTGCGGGCCGGGCGGCTGCTATCGCTCATGTTCCCCACCATCTTCTTTGTCGTCAATGTGACAAGCGTTGGCGTGCTCTGGTTTGGCGGCCAGCGCATCGACGCCGGCCAAATGCAGATTGGTGCGCTGACCGCGTTTTTGAGCTACATCATGCAAATCCTCATGTCGGTCATGATGGCCATGTTCATGTTCATGATGATTCCCCGCGCAGCCGTCAGCGCCGAACGCATCATGGAGGTCCTGGACTTGGAAGCCAGCGTGGTGGACGCGCCCGGCGCCGTCTCCGTGGCACAGCTCGACGGTGTCCTGCACGTGACCAACGCGGCCTTCAGCTATCCCGGTGCCCAGGCCCCCGTCTTGTCGGGGGTGAGCTTTTCCGCCAGCCCCGGAACCACGACGGCGATCATCGGCTCCACCGGCAGCGGCAAGTCAACGCTGTTGAACCTCATACCAAGGCTCCTGGACAGCACCGCAGGCTCCATCGAACTGGGCGGCCACAACGTCAAGGCCGTCACGCTGTCCGCACTGCGCGGCTCCATCGGCCTGGTGCCGCAAAAGGCGTACCTTTTCACCGGCACAGTGGCCAGCAACATCCGCATGGGCAACCCGCAGGCCACGGACGGGCAACTGTGGGAGGCACTGGAAACCGCCCAGGCCGCCGGCTTCGTCAGGGGCATGCCCCTGGGACTGGAATCTCCCATCGAACAGGGCGGCTCCAACGTTTCCGGCGGCCAGCGCCAGCGCCTGTGCATAGCCCGCGCCATTGCGTCCCAGCCGTCCCTGTACCTTTTTGACGATAGCTTCTCCGCCCTGGACTACGCCACCGACGCCAAATTGAGGGCCGCCTTGAAACCCGTCACCCGGGATGCGGCGGTCCTGGTGGTGGCCCAACGCGTTGGCACCATCAAGGACGCCGACAACATTCTGGTTCTGGATGAAGGTGCGTTGGTGGGCCAGGGGACGCATGAGCAGCTGCTCGAGAGCTGCCCCACCTACCAGGAGATCGTCACATCCCAGCTGAGCACCGATGACCAGCCTGCAGAAAACAACGGGAGACCAGCATGACCATGATGCGAGGGGTCCGCGCCGGCGGCCCGCCACAAAAGGCCATATCCTTCGGCCCCAGCCTCAAGCGCATCATTGCCCTGATGGCGGCCGACAAGATGCGGATCGCGGCCGTGGTCGCCATGGCAGCGATTTCCGTGGGCCTCTCTGTCGTGGCCCCGAAGGTGTTGGGCCGGGCAACGGACATTATCTTCGACGGCGTCGTGGGCCAGATGCTGGGCAAATTCCCGGCCGGCACCACCAAGGAACAAGCCGTGGCAGCCTTGCGTGCCGACGGCCAGGGCCAACTGGCGGACATGCTCAACGCCATGAATGTGGTGCCCGGCCAGGGCCTGGACCTGCAGGCCCTGGGCGCGGTTCTGTCGATAGTTTTGAGCCTGTACGTGGTGGCGTTCTTCTTCAACTGGTCCCAGGGCTACATCACCACAGGCATTGTGCAGCGCTCCATGTACCGCCTGAGAACAGACATCGAGGCCAAGCTGGACAAGCTGCCCATGTCCCATTTTCAGCAGGAGTCACGCGGCGATGTGCTCTCCCGCGTCACCAACGACATCGACAATTTTTCCCAGACGCTGAACCAGACGCTGACCCAAATCCTCATCGCCGTTCTGACGGTTTGCGGCGTGCTGGGCATGATGTTCTCCATCTCGCCCATGCTTGCCGGCATCTCCGTGCTCACCGTGCCCATCATTGCCGTCATCACAGTGGTCATTGCCAAACGGTCCCAGGTGCAATTTGCCGCCCAGTGGAAGAGCACGGGCGAGCTGAACGGCCATGTTGAGGAAATGTTCACCGGGCATGAGATTGTCAAGGCTTTCGGCCAGCAGAAAGCGGCCATTGAAAAGTTCCGGGTGTCCAATGACTACCTTTACGAATCAAGCGCCAAGGCCCAGTTCATCTCCGGCATCATCATGCCCAGCACCAACTTCATCTCCAACCTGAACTATGTGGTGGTGGCGGTGCTTGGCGGCATTCAGGTGGCCCAGGGCACCCTCACCATTGGCAGCGTGCAGGCATTCATCCAGTATTCGCGTCAATTCAGCCAGCCCATGGCCCAGCTGGCCAGCATGATCAACTTGCTGCAGTCAGGTGTGGCGTCGGCCGAACGTGTGTTTGACCTGCTGGACGCCCAGGAACAAACCCCCGACCATGTCCCGGCGGCAGTGCTGGCCGAGCCCAAGGGGCGGGTGGTCTTTGACCACGTCAACTTCGGCTACAGCCCGGACAAGCCGCTCATTAAGGACCTGTCCCTGGTGGCCGAGCCAGGCCAGACTGTCGCCATTGTGGGCCCCACGGGCGCCGGCAAGACCACACTGGTCAATCTGCTCATGCGTTTCTATGAGATCGATTCCGGCGCCATCACCGTTGACGGCGTCAACACCGCCCACCTCACCCGTGAGGACCTGCGCAGCCAATTCGGCATGGTGCTCCAAGACGCCTGGCTTTTTGGCGGGACCATTCGGGACAACCTCAAGTACGGCAAACTGGACGCCACCGAGGAGGAGGTCATCGAAGCGGCGGTGGCCACCCACGTGGACCACTTTGTGATGTCGCTCCCCGACGGCTATGAAACAGTCCTCGCCGATGACGGCGGCGGGTTGAGCCAGGGTCAGCGCCAGCTCATGACAATTGCCCGGGCCTGGATTGCCAACCCCGGCATCCTGATCCTGGATGAGGCCACCAGTTCAGTGGACACCCGCACGGAGGTCATGATCCGCCAAGCCATGAACAAACTGCGCCACAACAGGACCAGTTTTGTCATTGCGCACAGGCTTTCCACGATTCGTGACGCAGATTTGATACTCGTGATGGATAACGGTGAGATCATTGAACAAGGCAACCATCACGTGCTCCTTGAACGCAAAGGTTTCTACTTCGACCTATATATGAGCCAGTTCGGGGATCCGCTGGTGGAAGAGGTGAGTCAGCTATGAACACCATGGATATTTTAATGCGCCGCTGGCACCTGGACTCGGAGTCCACAGTGCCGCCCTATGAGCAGATCCGGTTGCGGATCCTGGATTTGGCAGCCTCCGGCGAGCTGGCCGTGGGCAGCAAACTCCCGTCGGTGCGGTCCCTTGCAGCAGACTTGAGCGTGGCAGCCAACACCGTTGCCCGGGCGTACAGGGAATTGGAGCAGGCAGGCATTGTGGTGACGGCCGGCCGCAGCGGCACTGCCGTGGCATCCGGCGGGGACGCAATTTCCGCCCAAGTTGCCGCTGCAGCGGACGCTTTTGCCGCCGTCGTGCGTGATTTGGGTGTGCAGCAGAGCCAGGCCCTGCGCATTGTCAGCGCCGCACTGGAGCGCGCAAGCGGCGCCTGAGGGGCGCACGTTCGAACGAACTTTCGATTATACTTAGCAGAGATTACACGCGGGCCCGGCCGAGCTCTGGCCGTGCCGCGCCCACACCGTGGACAGCAATATGAAGGAAACAATGGCCCAGTTGCACAACTCGTCAACCGTTCCGCAGCGCCCAGACTTGTCGCGTTTGATAGTCAAGGGGGCCCGCGAGCACAACTTGCGCAACATTGACCTTGATTTGCCCCGCGACGCCATGATCGTCTTCACAGGCCTGTCGGGTTCGGGGAAGTCGTCCCTGGCGTTTGACACCATCTTTGCCGAAGGCCAGCGCCGCTATGTGGAATCGCTCTCGGCCTATGCCCGGCAGTTCCTGGGCCAGGTGGACAAGCCCGACGTCGATTTCATTGAGGGCCTGTCCCCGGCCGTCTCGATCGACCAGAAGTCCACCAGCAAGAACCCGCGCTCCACCGTGGGCACCATCACCGAGATTTATGACTACATGCGCCTGCTGTGGGCCCGGGTGGGAACGCCGCACTGCCCCGTCTGTGGCGAGCCGATTGCCAAGCAAACCCCGCAACAAATTGTTGACCAGCTGTTGGAGATGCCCGAGGGCACCCGCTTCCAGATTCTGGCTCCCGTGGTCCGGGCGCGCAAGGGCGAGTTTGTTGACCTGTTCAAGGAACTGACCGCCAAGGGCTATTCCCGAGCCAAGGTGGACGGCG
>JBDTQM010000081.1:0-16104 GCA_039932175.1 Specibacter sp. | reverse complement strand
AGTCCGGCGCTGCCCGTGGCGAGTCCGGCGCTGCCCGTGGCGAGTCCGGCGCTGAAGAGCGCTGCCATGCAGGCCAGGCCCAGTGCAAAGCCCATCCACATGAACCGCGCGCCGTTGCAGGCGGCTTGTCCGTGGTTGATCCTGGCGGTCATGTTCTTCTCCTCACGTCATTTCTGCCGTCCGGCTGTTGCGTCGAGTCTACGAAAGTACTTTCCATTGCGTCAGGCACTTTCTGAAAATTGCTTCCCTGCCCTCCCCGGTGGCCGCCATATTCCGGCACACCTAAACTTTTTCGCTAGGGGAACCGGCCGAAATACCGCTGAAAACCGCGCTACAGTAAGGGCTGAGTCGAGGAGATCCCTACGTGTCAACGAGCAATCCAAGCCCCGCCCAAATCAAGCGGTGGCGCCAATATCTGGCCGACGAGCGTGCTGAAGCCGCCGTTTACCGTGACCTGGCCAAGCGCCGCACAGGCGAAGAACAAACCATCTTGATGGCCCTGGCCGCTGCCGAGGGGCGGCATGAACAGCACTGGCTGAACCTGCTTGGAGACGACGCCCATCGGCCCATTCGCCCGTCACTGCGCAACCGTCTGCTGGGAGTGCTGGCACGGCGTTTTGGTTCCGTGTTTGTCTTGGCCCTGGCACAGCGGGCGGAATCCCGGTCCCCCTACGCTGCCGACGAAGATGCCACGGACGCCATGGCAGCGGACGAATCCATCCACGAAGAGGTCATTCGAGGACTCGCGGCCCGGGGCAGGAACAGACTTTCCGGTTCTTTCCGGGCGGCCGTCTTTGGCGCCAATGACGGACTTGTCAGCAACCTTTCCCTAGTGATGGGCATGGCCGCCACCGGCGTGGGCAGCCAGGTGGTGTTGTTCAGCGGCATTGCCGGTCTGCTGGCCGGGGCCTTGTCCATGGGGGCCGGGGAGTTTGTCTCCGTCCGCTCCCAACGCGAGCTGCTGGACGCATCCCAACCCACCCAGGCAACTCTCACGGCAGCGCCTTCGCTGGATTTGGAAAACAACGAACTGGTGCTGGTGTACCTGGCCCGGGGCATGTCCCGGGAAGTTGCCGAGCACAGGGCCGCCGAACGCCTGGGCCAGTTCAGCTGCGACTGCGACCCCAGCCTGTCGCTGCAGCCGGAACAGTTTGAAGCGGCCGACAGCCACGAGACCCTGGGCACCGCCTGGGGCGCCGCGGGCTCCAGCTTCTGCTTCTTCGCCTCCGGCGCCGTCATCCCCATCCTGCCGTTCCTGTTTGGCATGACGGGCGTGGGCGCGCTCGTGATCTCCTGCACCTTGGTGGGCATTGCCCTGCTGGGTACGGGTGCCGTGGTTGGCTTGTTGTCGGGGGCATCGCCGCTGTGGCGGGGCCTGCGCCAGCTCGCCATCGGCATGGGCGCAGCAGCGGCAACGTACCTGCTGGGCCTGCTCTTTGGCACGGTTGTTGGCTAGCCCCTCTGGATCTGTGACGCACTTATTGGACTGGAATGCGTTTTCCGACGCCGTTTTCGTCCAACAACTGCGTCACAGATGAGCCTTCAGGAAGTGGCCAACAGCGCGCAGGCTTCCTCCACCGAATCCACCACTCGGACCAAGCTTTCCATGGCCCGCCCCTGCGACAAGGTGGCCAGCAAGGGCATGACCGGCAGCTCGTTTTCCCAGTAGCTGCGCCCCACAAGAACCATCGGCGACACGGCGCCTTCGGCCGCATAGTAGTTCTCGCAGGCGTCCTGGAAGATTTCCTGCACCGTGCCGGCGGCACCAGGCAGGAACACGATGCCGCCCCGTGAGCGTTCCAGCAGGACCGCCTCGCGGAGGGCGTTGGTGAAGTACTTGGCAACCTTGGTGGCAAACATGTTGGGCGGCTCATGGCCGTAAAACCAGGTGGGAATTCCCAGGGTGTCTGCGCCGTCCGGATACGCCTGAACAACCTTGTACGCCGCCCTGGCCCAGTCGGTGACCGAGGGCCGGAAGCCGGGGACGGCAGCCAAGGCGGCAAGTGCACTGTCCATCGTCCCGGCGTCGTACGCGGAAAGATAGGCGCCCAAATTGGCGGCCTCCATGGCGCCGGGACCGCCGCCGGTTGCCACCAGGAAGCCGGCCAGGCTCAACGCGCGCCCCAATTCGGCGGCCTGTGCGTACTGCGTACTCCCCCGCGCCGCCGCATGGCCGCCCATGACGCCCACCACGGGGCGGTCCAGGCGCTGCAGGAACTCCTCGAGGGCGTCGGAAATGGCGTGGTCGTGCATGGCGGTGGCAAGGGTGGCGTGCAGGGCGGGCGCGTGGCCGGCCTGGATGCTCCACTGGTAAATGCGGGCGTCCGGCACGCTCTCATACTGCTCGGCGGCAATCCCTTCGAACAGCTCAGCGCCGGTGTAGAGGTGCCCGCGATACGCGTTAAACGGAATGTGCGGCAGCGTGGGGAAGATCAGGGCACCGCGGCCGCGCAGCAAATCCTCCACGCCGTGGGCAAAGGTGCACCCCATGAAGATGGCCCCCGATGCGCGCAGCTGCACCAATTCGCCCGACCTCCCGCTCAGGTCCATCGACTGAAAGTGCCACCCGTGCATGGACTTGGCGCCGCCGGCAACCAGCGCGTCAAAGCCTTCCAGCTCTTCAATTTCAATGTTACGGGCGCGGGGCGCAAGGGGCGGGTTCACGTGTCCAAGCCTAGCGGCCGAGGGGCCCCGAACGTCGCGAAGCAACTTTTGGGGAGGTTGCCAGGCGCTAGCGGCCGAGGGGCCCGCACTGCCCGCACAGCTTTTCGGCCTAGTCTGGAAGTAACACCTTCCATGTTCGGCGCCGGCCCGTGGCTGCGCGCCGCCCCCACCTTCAGGAGCACCCATGCAGGAAATTACGCCGATCGACATTTTGGCAGCGGACCCGGATGTCCAGATCATCGATGTGCGCGAGGCCGGCGAGCTGGCCACGGGAATGATCGAGGACGCCGTCCACATTCCCTCGGGCGATGTGCTGGAGCGGGTTGGCGAGCTGGACAAATCGCGGCGCATTATTGCCGTCTGCCATGGCGGGGGCCGCAGCGGCCGGGTTGCCCAGGCGCTCACCGATCTTGGCTACAACGCAGACACACTCGCAGGCGGGATGAGCGGCTGGGAAGCCGAAGGCCTGCCCATGGTGCCGGTCCAGTAACAACCGGAGTAGCGCCGCGGGGGCCGTTGTGGTCATTCGCGGCAGTTGCGGACAACGCGGGGGCCGTTGTGGACATTCGCCCATGGTGGACCATGATCGGATGTCCACAACGGCCCCCGCAGCTTTTTTAGCCGTTGAACTGGGCCGGGTGCGGACCCGTGCGGCCGTCCCGCTCCAGTGAATCCAGTGAATCCAGCTCCGCAGCGGCGAGTTCGAAGCCCAGGATGTCCAGGTTTTCCGCAATCCGGGCCGGGGTCACCGACTTCGGGATGATGACACGGCCCTGCTGGAGGTGCCAGCGCAGGATGACCTGTGCAGGGGTGCGCCCGTGGGCTGCAGCAATGGCCACCACCGCAGGATCACCCAGCACGGCACCCTGCGCCAACGGACTCCAGGCCTCGGTGGCAATGCCGTTGGCGGCATTGAAGGCCGCAACCTCGCGCTGCTGCAGTGCCGGGTGGAGCTCAATTTGGTTGACCGCCGGCACAGTGCCGCCCTGCGCAATGATGTTCACAAGGTGCTCGGGCAGGAAGTTGGAGACGCCGATGGCGCGCACCTTCCCGGCCGCCAGCAGCTGCTCCAGCGCCTTCCAGGATTCCAGATACAACCCGGTCTCGGGGGCCGGCCAGTGGATCAGGTACAGGTCAAGGTAGTCCAGGCCCAGCTTGGCCAGGCTCACATCAAATGCCGCCAGCGTGGCTTCAAGCCCCAAGTCCGCGATCCAGGCCTTGGAGGTGATGAACAGTTCCCCGCGCGGCAGCCCCGATGCGGCCAGGGCGCGGCCCACACCTTCCTCGTTGCCGTAGATGGCGGCCGTGTCGATGCTCCGGTACCCGGCAGCCAGTGCCGCCGCTACAGCCTGCTCGGTTTCGGCGTCGGGCACCTGGAACACGCCATAGCCAATCCGGGGCATGGCCACGCCGTTGTTCAGGGAAATGGTGGGGATGGAATTCATGGTGTTCTCCTGGTGTGGTGAGGATTTAGTCGTTGGAAAGTTCGACGTCGTCGGAAAGGTGGGGCTGGCGGGCTGCGGCATGCTTCCTGCCGTTATCCGCGGCGTAGGCCATGAAGATCACGGCAAGCACCGTGAGTCCGGCACCGGCCCAGATGGGTGAGGTGTAGCCAAGGCCTGACGTGATGGTGACGCCGCCGAGCCAGGCGCCGAGGGCATTGCCCAGGTTGAATGCGCCAATGTTGGCACCGGAGGCGAGGGTTGGTGCGCCCGACGCGTATTTCATGACGCGCATCTGCAGACCGGGCACCGTGGCAAAGCCGAACCCGCCCATGAGGAACAGGGAGGCGATGGTCATGATCTGGCCGGTGGCGGTCAGGGCAAAGACGGCCAGGATGATTACCAAGATGGACAGGACTGTCAGGAGTGTTTTGTCCACGTCCCTGTCCGCAGCCTTGCCGCCCAGGGTGTTGCCGATGAACAGGCCCACGCCGAAGAGGATGAGCAGCCACGGGACGGTGGTTGCCGCAAAACCCGTGACCTCGGTCAGTGTGAATGCCATGTATGTGAAGGCACCGAACATGCCGCCATAGCCGAGCACCGTGACGGAGATGGACAGCCACACTTGCTTGGACTTGAAGGCGCGCAGTTCCCCGCGCAGCCCTGCGCCGCGTTCGTGCTTCAGGTTGGGCACCAGGGCCAGGATGCCAATCAGTGCAATGACGCCAATGGCCGTGATGGCCCAGAACGTTGAGCGCCAGCCGGCGTGCTGCCCCAGCAGCGTGCCGAAAGGAACGCCCAGCACATTGGCGGCCGTCAGCCCGGAAAACATGATGGCTATGGCTCCGGCCTTCTTGCTGGGATCCACCATGTCGGCGGCCACTACTGCACCGATGCCGAAGAACGCACCGTGGCACAGGGCCGCAATGACGCGCCCGACCATCATGGTGGTGTAGTCGGGCGCCATGGCGGAGATCATGTTCCCCACAATGAACAGGACCATCAGACCGGCCAGCACCGGTTTGCGCGGAAGCCGGGTGACGGCAGCCGTCAGGAGCAGCGCCCCGATGACAACGCTCAGGGCGTAGCCGGAAATAAGCCAGCCGGCCGTGGCTTCACTGACGGAAAAATCCGCAGCGACTTCGGGGAGCAACCCCATGATGACGAACTCGGTGAGTCCAATGCCGAACCCTCCGAGGGCTAGGGCTATCAGGCCGAGTGGCATGATTCTCCTTCCAGGGGCTTGGGGATAAAGAAATAAGGAGCGTAAGCTAGTAGTTGCAGACGCTTCATAAATAGTTGCACACGCAACTATAGAGCGCAAGCAACTATATTGTTTTTGTGCGGCATCGCACAATTTCCGCGAAAGGAATCCGCCCATGGGCATCAGGGACGACGCAGTTGAAATCCGCGCCCAGGGGTGGCGGACCCTGGCCGCACTTCACGGTTTAATCGAATCAAGCATGGAGAAGGCCCTGGCAAGCGCCGCTTCACTATCGGTGGTGGAATACACGGTTTTGGATGCCCTGAGTCGGCAGGACGGCTGGCACATGCGCATGCAACAACTGGGCCGCGCCACGGCCCTCAGCCCCAGCGCAACCACACGCCTGGTCAACCGTCTGGAGGACCGCGGGCTGCTGACGCGCATCCTGTGCGCCGATGACCGCCGCGGAATTTACACGGAACTGACGGCCGCCGGCTCGGAACTGCTGGACCAGGCGCGCCCGGTCCACGACGAGGCGCTCGAGTGCGCCCTGGCCGAGGCGGAACTGCTGCCGGAGCTGGCACCCCTGGTTCAGGCACTCCCCCAGCTCCACGCCGCGGTCCCCGCCATCTAATGTGCCGAGGTAGCCGGTTGGCGTCGAGGTAGCCGCACCGCGTGGCCTCAGTGTGCCGAGGTAGCCGGTTGGCGTCGAAACCCATGGACGGCGTATGCGGGTCTCGACGCCAACCGGCTACCTCGGCGAAGGCACTGGGGCAAGAGTCCCGTGCTGTCCGCCTCCGGCCATTTGTCCACCTTCGGCCAATGCTCCGATCCCGACATTGATCCGCCGCGCCCATTGCTCCAACGCCGGCCCGGTGGTTGGATGAAGCCATGGAGCGCATTGTGGATGCGGACTATCTTGTGGTCGGGGCTGGCGCTGCGGGCATGGCGTTCACTGACGCGCTGGTGGATCATTCCGATGCACGTGTGGTGTTGGTGGACCGCCGCCACGGGGTTGGTGGACACTGGCTCGACGCCTACCCCTTTGTCCGCCTGCACCAGGCCTCCGCCTTCTATGGGGTGGCCTCCACGCTGCTTGGCGCCGGCCGTGTGCAGCACCGCGGGCCTGAAGCCGGGCTGCACGAGCGGGCCGATGCCCCGGAGATTTGCGCCTACTACTCCCGCATTCTGAGCGACCGCCTGCTGGAGTCCGGCCGGGTTGAGTTCCTGGGCAGCTGCGATTACACCGCGGACCGCCAGGTTCGCTCCCGCATCGCCGGAAATCAGTTCACGGTGGGGCCGCGATGCCGGATCGTCGACGCGCGGTATCTCTCCCCCACCATCCCGGCGGACACCCCGCCGCCGTTCGAGGTCGCTGCCGGCGCCAGCGTGATCCCGGTCAACGCCCTGGCCCAGGTGGCCCGGGCGCCAAGTCAGTACGTGATCGTTGGCTCCGGCAAGACAGCAACGGATGCCTGCCTGTGGCTTCTTGACCAAGGCGTGGACGCCACGGCGATCTGCTGGGTCAGGCCGCGTGAACCCTGGATGCTCAACAGGGCCGTGGTGCAACCCGATCCAGCCATTTTCCTCAACATGGCCGCCACCGTCATGGCGGCGGCGTCCACCGCCACGTCGCCTGAGGATCTCTTCCTGCGGATGGAAGACGCCGGAATCATGCTCCGCATTGACCGCTCGGTTGCGCCGACCATGGCGAAGACACCAACGCTGGCCATGTGGGAGCTGGAGAAACTGTGCACCCTTGACCATGTGGTGCGGCTCGGGCACGTCCGGCGGGTGGTGCCGGGGCGTATCATCTTGGAGCGGGGCTCGGTGGCCGTGGCCCCGGACGCGATCGTGGTGCACTGTGCCGCGTCCGGCCTGCAATACCCGCTCATGGTGCCCATCTGGGGCCCTTCCGCAATCACCCTGCAACCCATCCGTGCCGGGTTTCCCTGCTTCGGGGCCGCCTTGGCCGGCTATGTGGAAGCGACGCGCAGCGACGACGCCGAGAAGAACCGGCTGTGCCCGCCGACACCCTATTCCAACACTGTGGCGGAGTGGGTGGGCATGACTGTCACGGGCACCCACGCCACGATGTCGTTTGGCTCCCAGCCGGACATCAAGGAGTGGGCGGACACTGTGGCCCTGAATCCGGCGCGCCTGCCTCCAGTGGAGGACCGGTCCGCGGAGTTGAATGACGTGCTGGCCCGGTTGAAAAATCGTACTCCCACGGGACTGGCACGGCTGGCAGAACTCATCTGACCATCTCCGCCGAGTCAGACCGTCCACAACAGCAACCTCCGCCGAGTCAGACCGAGGCCCGCGACAGCCCTGCGGGGCAACGTCTGACTCGGCGGCTTTCGGTCTGACTCGGCGGAGGGGCCGGCGAGTGGACCCGCGAACAGCCGGCGGAGGGGCCGGCGAAAGTCTCGGCGAAAAGGGCGCAAAAAAGCGCGACCGCCACATCCAAGGATGCAGCGGCCACGCTTTAACGTCGGCGCCGAAGCGCCTGGGAATGCTTAGAGGGCTGCGTAGACTTCGCGCAGCAGTGCAGCGGTCTCGGACGGCGTCTTGCCGACCTTCACGCCGGCAGCCTCGAGGGCTTCCTTCTTGGCCTGGGCGGTTCCTGCGGAGCCGGAGACGATGGCGCCGGCGTGGCCCATGGTCTTGCCCTCGGGAGCCGTGAAGCCTGCAACGTAGCCAACAACGGGCTTGGTGACGTGGGCCTTGATGTACTCGGCTGCGCGCTCTTCAGCGTCGCCACCAATTTCACCGATCATGACGATGGCCTTGGTCTCCGGGTCAGCCTCGAACGCAGCCAGGGCGTCGATGTGGGTGGTGCCGATAACGGGGTCGCCACCGATGCCGATGGCTGTGGAGAAGCCCAGGTCGCGCAGTTCGAACATCATCTGGTACGTCAGGGTGCCGGACTTGGATACCAAGCCGATCGGGCCCTTCTGGGTGATGTTGTTCGGGGTGATGCCAACCAGTGCCTCGCCGGGGGTGATGATGCCGGGGCAGTTCGGGCCGATGATGCGGGTGACCTGGTTGCCGGATGCGTCAACCTTGGACTGGGCCAAGGCCCAGAACTCGGCTGCGTCCTGAACAGGCACGCCTTCGGTGATGACAACTACCAGCGGAACGCCGGCTTCGATGGCTTCAACAACGGCATCCTTGGTGAATGCCGGCGGAACGAAGACAATCGAGACGTCGGCGCCGGTGGTGGCAACAGCCTCGGTGACGGTGCCGAAAACGGGCAGTTCAACGTCGCCGTGAACAACAGTGGTGCCGGCCTTGCGTGCGTTGACGCCGCCAACAACCTGGGTGCCGGCCTTGAGCATCAGAGCGGTGTGCTTGGTGCCTTCGCCGCCGGTGATGCCCTGAACGATGACCTTTGAATCTTTAGTCAAGAAGATAGACATGGTTTCTAAACCTCTACTTTGCAGCGTGGGCGAGCTCGGCGGCCTTGTCGGCGCCCTCGTCCATCGTGGCGGCCAGGGTGACCAACGGGTGGTTGGCTTCGTTGAGAATGCGGCGGCCTTCTTCAACATTGTTGCCGTCGAGGCGGACAACCAGCGGCTTGTTGGCAGCTGAGCCCAGCTCGGCCAATGCGCCGACAATGCCCTTGGCAACAGCGTCACAGGCGGTGATGCCGCCGAAAACGTTGACAAAAACGCTCTTGACCTGGGGGTCGTTGAGAATGACGTCCAACCCAGCGGCCATGACCTCTGCGGATGCTCCACCGCCAATGTCCAGGAAGTTGGCAGGCTTGACGCCGCCATGGTTTTCGCCTGCGTAGGCAACAACATCCAGCGTGGACATGACCAGGCCGGCACCGTTGCCGATGACGCCAACTTCGCCGTCGAGCTTGACATAGTTCAAGTCCGCAGCCTTGGCCTTGGCCTCCAACGGGTCAGCCGCAGCAGCGTCTTCGAGCTTGGCGTGGTGGGGGTGACGGAACCCAGCGTTCTCATCGATGGACACCTTGCCATCGAGGGCAACAATGTCGCCAGCGCCGGTGAGAACCAGCGGGTTGACCTCAACGAGGGTGGCATCTTCCTTAGCGAAGACGTCCCACAGCTTGATGATCACGGCGGCAACCTTGGGAGCGAGCTCCGCGGAGAAGCCTGCAGCGGCAACAATCTCATCGGCCTTGGCCGCATCGATACCCACGGCAGGGTCAACGGCGACCTTTGCCAGGGCCTCGGGGCGCTCGACTGCGAGTACTTCAATTTCCACGCCGCCTTCCACCGAGCACATGGCCAGGTAGTTGCGGTTGGCGCGGTCCAGCAGCACCGAGAAGTAGAACTCCTCGGCAATGTCGGCACCCTGGGCGATCATGACCGTGTTAACGGTGTGATCTTTAATGTCCATGCCAAGAATGGCGGAGGCGTGCTCAAATGCTTCGTCAGCGGTTTTCGCCACCTTGACGCCGCCTGCCTTGCCGCGGCCACCGACCTTTACCTGTGCCTTGACGACTGTGACGCCGCCAATCTTCTCGGCTGCTGCCTTTGCTTCTTCAGGGGTGTGCGCCACGATGCCGGCCAACACGGGAACGCCGTGAGCCTCAAACATGTCGCGCGCCTGGTATTCAAACAGGTCCACGGATTGGTGTCCTTCTACGTCGAAGTAGTGATTTCGAGGGCGTTGACCCCTTCCACACATTACCGCGTCGATGTCAAAGCACATACTTGACCAATTCGCCACAGTAACAGCGGGTTATTCGCCTCACAATGGGCCCCTTTTGGCGCACGACGGCGTTACTTTCCTTACGTTTCGCCCTGCAGCCGGCGCCGGGCTGCCCGGGCGAGGCCGTGGCGGCGGTGTGCGCGGAGCCGGGCCGGGCGGGGAACGTTCACCGCCCGGTGGCGGCCCTGACCGTCTCCTCGATGATGTCCACGGCCGCGGCGCACCCGTCGCCTGCCTCAAATTGGCGGCGCATGTCCTGGGCCCGCTCGCGCCAGCTTGGATCACCAAGGATGGTGTCCACCGCCTTCGCCATGGCGTCCGCGTCGGGCGCTTCGGTCCTCAGGTTGATCCCGACCCGGGCGTACTCCACCCGCGCATTGACATCATTTTTGCCCTCATTGATGCCGGCCGCCACCACGGGCACCCCGTGGGAGAGGCTCAACAGCACGCCGCCGAAGCCGCCGTTCGTGACGAAGACGCTTGCGGTGGGGAGCACCGCCTCAAAGTCCACGAAGTCCTCCACCACAATGTTGGGTCCAGGGTACCGGCGTCGGAGATCGGCCGTGCCGGGACCGCCCGTGGCCACCACCACCAGCATGTCCTTGTCCTTGAGTGCTTCCAGTGCGGGGATCATGAGCTTGTTGGGGTCCTTGTTGTCCACTGTCCCCTGGGTCACCACCACCGTTCGGGCGTAGCCGTCCGGCAACTTGATTCCCGGCTGTCCCGTGGCACGCCGGTACGGGAGCAGGGCACCCACGTACGTTACCTTGGGGTTGATCCTGCTGCGCGGATAGTCAAGGGAGGCGGTGCCTGTTTGAATCACGGCGTCCGACCACTTGTACGTCTCGTCGGTGATGGGGACGTCCGTGGCGGTGTGCAGGCCGAAGTGTTCGAGCTGCCTGACGTAGCTGTCCCGTGCCGGCTTGACGATCACCCGTTTGGACAGCAGCCGGGCGCCGGCCTGGACCGCCTTTTGTGCCCGGGTGCGCGCCGGCAGGAAGCCAAAGAACAGCGGCGGCACCCAGGGGTCGCTTTCCATGTTGGCGATGGGCACGAAGCTGACCACCGGCTTGCGGATCAACGCGGCGACCAGGCGCTGGATGAACATGGAACTGTCCATGACCACCACATCGAACGGGTACCCGGCGTGGAGCCCGCGAATGTCCTCAAAAAAGTTGCTCACGTTGCTGGCGAAGATCTTTTCACCGTCAAAGCGGATCGCCAGTGGGCCTTTGAGCTTGGCGCGCCGCGGATACAGCTCGTTGAGATTGTCCGCGGTGTGTTCGATTGCCCGGACAAAGGGAAAATGCCGAATGCCGAGCTCCGCCAGCTTCCCGGCAAAAACGTCCCCCGTGTAAAACGCAACGTCATGCCCGGCGTCCTTGAGGGCCATCGCGATTCCGGTCATGGGATTGAAATGCCCGGCAATCGCCTGGCTGGCCAAGAGGATCTTCACGCTCGCGCCCCTGCCTGTCACGGGAGCCGCCAGCCCGGCCGGACGCGGCGGCGATGGTACTGCCTAAGATTTTACGCCCGCGATCAGGCGGCAACAATGTCCGCCCGGGGCTGTCTTCCCCGCCCTCCCACGCACGACGGCGGGTCCCCGGCGCGGGTGCCTCAGCCCGCCGCGGCCGGGGCTGGCGGGGTTGCGCCGGCAGACGTTGCGGTGTTCCCGGCAGCAAAAAGTTCGTACGTGTCGGCGGCGATGAAAAAGCCCGCCCCGCTGGCCAGATTGGCGCACGCCACGCCGTCGTCCATGGGGGCGCAGCGATAGCCCTGGGATTCCATGGCCGCGCCCGGCGCCAGCACGGGGATGCTCCCCATGGCCTGGTTGACGGTTCCGCGGGCGCCAAAGGCTGCCTCCATGGCGCTGACCCCGGCCCGGCAGGCGCCGTAGAGGGACTTGTCCGGCAGGAGCGTGGCCACACCACCCAGGTAGCCAACGTTGGTCCCGGCGCAGTTGTCGTGCACGTCGGCGGCTTGAACCTGCGGGTAGCTGACCATCTGGCAGGTGACCACGGGGATGGTGGGGGCTGCGACGTTGGCGGTGTCGTTGAAGTTGTTGGGCTCCCACGGCTGGTTGAGGTGCCCGGCGCGTGAGGCGGTGAAGACGCAGGCAATGTTGCGTGAGTCCGTGATGAATTGGGACAGTTCCGTGGTGGCGGCCTCATCGCCGGGAGGGGCGACAGGGGTGGCCTTGAGCCTGTCAACGTAGCTCAGCGGCGTTGCGTGTCCCGGGGTGCCCGTGGGCTCGCCGCCGTCCACCGGCACGGTGATGCAGCCGGTCAGGCCCAGCACTGCGAGGATGGCCGCCGCTGCCAGCGCGCACCACGGCGAGGTTGGGCGGGCGGCCTTCCGGCGGGGCTTGTTCATGGAACAAGCTTGCCGCATTGCCGGCCGTCCACCCAACTGTGCCCTAGCTGCGGGTTCGCCTGCGCATCAGCGCCAGGGTGATGAGGCCGATCGCGAGTGCGCCGCCGCCGCCAAGAATCAGCCATGAGACACCCCCTGCTCCCGTGGTCGCAAGGTTGCCCCGCCTGTTGTGCCGGACCCGCGCCCAATCACCTCAATGGTGTAGTCCCGGCTGGCTGCGACAGGAACGGGGTATTTGGACGAGCCCAGACCCGTGGCGGTGAAGCTCATGGGGGCGATGCCGCCACTGGCTGCAACGGCGGTGCTGTACGGGCGCCGTAGCTGACCTGCTGGAGCGAAGAGGTGGAGATTGCCGGGGACTGCCAATGACCACGGGGCCCAGGCTGGTGGTCACCGCGACCGAGGCGCTGATGCCGCTGCCCGGGTTGTCGCTGGCTGGCACCAGGTGCCAGGTCTGGTTCGGGAAGTCCGGGAGGCCTGAGTTGTTGTACGCGGTTTTGTGTGACGGGAGATCCTGCAGGCACATTCCATGCGCCGATGTAGCAGTTCACTATTGGGTTCTCGGGCATGAACACCGCTTGGTACAGGATGGCCGTGACGGGACGGGAAGCGGTGACTTGCATGCCAATGCCCATGGTGTCCACACCCGTGGTGGTGTGTTTGATGACCGCATGGTGCGAGGATGCGCCGCCCGGGGCACAGGCGCCAAGATTGGGCCGATTGATGGTGGGCGAGGCCGAGGTGATGGTCACCGCCCCGTCGTCAATTGCCGCCTGGGCCGGTTGCGCAACCCTGCCCACGGACGCGAGACCATGACGTTCCCCAAAACGTATCCGACTTACGATTCCACTGAGATAGCCTCAACGGGGTTCTGCTCAGTTCTGGTTTAGAGTCTCGAATGATTGCAGGGGCCCAGTGGCCGGTATGAGTCTTGTTCCGCCCTCGTTGCACTGTTGATCGAAGATCCCGCGGTAGCTGCCTCAGATCCATCGCACCGGAATCGTAAGCCGGATAAGTATGCGGTTTTATGGTTCACACCATGGCGTGACAGCTGTCCGCTCCACCAAACCCTGCAGGCTATGATTCTTCGCGGGTCAGCGGCGCATAGCGCAGCAGCAGCCTCTTCTCACCAATGCTGAAGCGCACCTTGGCCACTGTCTTGTCCCCCGCACCGGTGACTTCCAGGACAGTTCCCTCGCCAAAGGAGGTGTGGTTGACCTTGTCCCCCACACTGACCGAAATCACTTCCTTTTGCGGCTGCACCCGGCCCGCAGCGGTGCGGGCGGAAATGCTGGGCGGCAGGATGCCGGAGTCGCGACCGCCCACGGACGAACCGGCACCCCAGGACGAACCGGAGTAGCGGCTGGTGCCAAAATCTCCTGCCGGCGCGGCAACCCGTGCCGTGCCTTCGCGCTTCCACTCAATGAGTTCGGCCGGGACCTCGTCAATGAACTGGCTGGGCGGGTTGTACTGGCTCTGGCCCCACAGGCTGCGAACCTCGGAGCGCGTTAAGTACAGGCGTTTGCGTGCCCGGGTCAGGCCCACATAGGCCAGGCGGCGTTCTTCCGCGAGTTCCTTGGGGTCGGTTGCCGAACGTGAGTGCGGGAACAGTCCGTGTTCCATGCCGGTCAGGAACACCACAGGGAATTCCAGGCCCTTGGCGGTGTGCAACGTCATCAAGGTGACAACGCCAAGCCGCTTCGCCTCGGCCACGGCAGCCGCGGCCTCGGCCTCCGAGCCGCCCGGGGCATCCGGGATCTGGTCGGCGTCGGCCACCAGGGAGACTTGCTCCAGGAACTCCCCGAGGGTGCCTTCCGGGTTTTCCTGCCCAAATTCGCGCATGACGGCGAGAAGTTCAGCCAGGTTTTCCACGCGGGACTCGTCCTGCGGATCTGTGCTGTTGCGCAGGGCGGCGAGGTAGCCGGTTTGTTCCAGGACAGCTTCCAGGGCTGTGGCGGGGCTGGCGGTGGCCGCCACCTCGCCCAGGTCCGCCATCATTTTCGCGAATGCGTTGACGGCGTTCAGGGACCGGGAGGCAATGCCGGGTGCTTCCCCGGCACGGGCCAGGGCAGCCGAAAAGGAGATTCTTTCGCGTTCGGCCAGGGCCGCCACGGCCCCTTCGGCGCGGTCGCCGATCCCGCGCTTGGGTTCGTTGAGAATCCTGCGCAAGTTCACGTCGTCGTCCGGGTTGACCAGCGCACGCAGGTACGCCAGGGCGTCCTTGATTTCCTTACGCTCGTAGAAGCGGGTGCCGCCCACCACGCGGTAGGGCAGGCCCACCCGGACCAGGATGTCCTCAATGGCGCGGGACTGGGCGTTGGTGCGGTAGAAAATGGCCACATCGCCGGGACGAATCTCTGTCTCGTCCTGGAGCCTGTCGATCTCCTTGGCGATGAAACGGGCCTCGTCATGCTCTGACTCGGCAACGTAACCGACGATCTTCTCGCCGTCGCCCTCGGCCGTCCACAGGCGCTTCTCGCGGCGGTTGGGGTTGCGGGAGATCAAGGCGTTGGCGGCGCTGAGGATGTTCTGGGTGGAACGGTAATTTTGTTCCAGCTTGATGGTGTCCGCGGACGGGTAGTCCTGCTCAAACTCCACAATGTTGCGGATGTCGGCGCCACGGAACGCGTAGATGGACTGGTCGGAGTCGCCCACCACCGTCAGCTCGGCGGGCGCAATGCCGCTGCGCTCCGCGTGGTCGGTGCCCACAATTTCCTTCACCAGCGCATATTGGGCGTGGTTGGTGTCCTGGTACTCGTCCACCAGCACGTGGCGGAAGCGCCGCCGGTAGTATTCGGCAACGCCTGGGAAGGCCCGGAACATGTACACGGTCTGGGCGATGAGATCGTCAAAGTCCATGGCGTTGGCCTGGCGCAGGCGCTGTGCGTACCCCTTGTATACCTCTGCCACGGCGGCCGCGAAGGGCTCGTTGAAGTTGGTGTTCATGGAGTTCTCATCGTCGTCGATGAGCTCATTCTTCAACGCCGAAATCTTGTGCATCATGGCCTTGGGCGCGAACTTCTTCGGATCCAGTTCCAGGCCCTTGGCCACCAGCGTGATCAGGCGCAGCGAATCCGCCGAATCGTAGATGGAGAAGTTGGAGTTCAGCCCGATGACCTTCGCCTCGCGGCGCAGAATCCGCACACAGGAGGAGTGGAAGGTGGAAATCCACATGGACTTCGCCGCGTCACCAATAAGTGCCTCGATGCGCTCACGCATTTCCGCAGCGGCCTTGTTGGTGAAGGTGATGGCCAGAATCTGGCCCGGATGCGCCTGGCCCGTGGCCAGCAAATACGCGATCCTGTGGCTGAGCACCCGGGTCTTGCCGGAGCCGGCCCCGGCCACGATCAGCAGCGGGGCGCCGGTGTGTACCACGGCCGCTTCCTGCTGCGGGTTCATGCCCTCAAGCAGCTCGGCCGGATCCGGCCAGCGGCTCGCCGCAGGCCCCGTCCCGCCGCCATGCTGGTCATCCAGTTGGGGCATCGGGGGCGGCGAGGCAAGCCCGGCAGCACCAAATTCGGGCGCGTCGGCACCGGGGTCGTCCTGCTCAAAGGGCTGCCACACGGGCAGTCCGGCGCCGGCACTTGGCGTAGTTTTGGGCTTTTGGGGGTAAGGGTCAAACAACATATCCATGGTTCATCCAGTCTAGTTGCCCCCGCTGACAATCCCCACGCCCTCCCACCGCCGAGCTGTGGATAACAGTCCAACGAGGAACGAGCAGGACTGGGCCCC
>JBDTQM010000080.1:0-16125 GCA_039932175.1 Specibacter sp. | reverse complement strand
CCTTGGACGGGGTGTCGGCCAGCGGGAACATGGAGTGCTTGAGCTGCTCATGGGTCAGCACGCCCAGCACGTAGCTCTGGTCCTTGGCCCAGTCAGCGGCACGGTGCAGTTCCGGGTTGCCGTCGGCGTCGGTGATGACCTTGGCGTAGTGGCCCGTGCAGACGGCGTCAAAGCCCAGGGCGATGGCCTTTTCCAGCAGCGCGGCAAACTTGATGCGCTCGTTGCAGCGCATGCACGGGTTGGGCGTGCGGCCGGCGGCGTATTCGTCAATGAAGTCCTGGACCACGTCCTCCTTGAACCGTTCGGAGAAGTCCCAGACGTAGTACGGAATGCCCAGCTTGTCGCAGGCGCGCCACGCATCGTTGGAGTCCTCCACCGTGCAACAGCCGCGGCTGCCCGTGCGCAGGGTTCCGGGCATGCGGGAGAGCGCCAGGTGGACGCCGACGACGTCGTGCCCGGCATCCACTGCCCGTGCTGCGGCAACGGCAGAGTCAACTCCACCACTCATGGCGGCCAATACTCGCATTACGTACCTTTCAGTTGAAACAAAAATTCAGTTCGTGCAACGTGCCAGCCCCAAGCGCCCGCGACGGGCCCATGGAAGCGAGGGACCCGACGCGAGCTTGCGAGCGTTGGGAGCTTCCAGGGACGGGCGGGGCACTTGCAAAGCGCAAGCTTTGAGCCAACCCAAACTATTGTGTGCTCGCGGTTTGAATGGACGATTGATGCCCGGCCATTCCTGCTGTTTTTGCGCGTTCATGTGCTTGCGGCAGCACGGCCACAAAAGCATCAACGTCCGCAGGTGTGGATGTATGCCCCAAACTAAAGCGTTGTGCGCCACGTGCCGTGTCCTCATCGAGTCCCATGGCCAGAAGCACGTGGGACGGGCGGGGCACTCCGGCGGTGCAGGCCGATCCTGTGGAGGATTCAACCCCTGCCATGTCCAACAGGAACAGCAGCGAATCGCCTTCGCAGCCGGGGAAGGTGAAGTGCACGTTGCCGGGCAGCCGTTTGTCCGGGTTGCCCGCAGGGTCCACGCCGCGCAGCACGGCCTCCGGGACGCTTTGCCGGACGGCCGCAATGATGGCATCCCGCAGCCCGGCAATGCGCAGGGACTCGGCGGCAAGGTTTTCCGTGACGTCCCGGGCAGCTGCGGCGAAGGCGGCCAGCCCGGCGGTGTCCAGGGTTCCCGAGCGGACAGTGCGTTCCTGGCCGCCGCCGTGCTGGACGGGCGTCAGTTGCACGGCGCGGCCCAGCAGGAGCGCCCCAACACCCACGGCGCCGCCAATCTTGTGGGCGCTGATGGACATGGCTGCAAGCCCGGATTCCTTGAAGTTCACGGGAAGGGAACCGAAGGCCTGGACGGCGTCCGAATGCACGGGAATCCCGTACGGCTCGGCCAGCGCCACGATCCCGGCGATGGGCTGCACGGTGCCCACTTCATTGTTCGCCCACATGCAGGTGACCAGGGCCACGGAGTCGGCGCCGCCGTCGTCCAGTTCCGCAGCCAGGGCAGCCAGGCTCACGGTGCCGTGTTCGTCGACGGGCAGCCAAACGGCTTCGGCGCCTTCATGCTTTTCCAGCCACTCGACGGTGTCCTGCACGGCGGCGTGCTCAACACTGGAGACCAGTATGCGGGTGCGCGCAGGCTCGGCGTCGTGGCGGGCCCAGAAGAGGCCCTTGACAGCAAGGTTGTCGGCCTCGGTGCCGCCGGAGGTGAAAATGACCTCGGTGGGGTGGGCGCCGGCGGCTGTGGCGACAGTTTCCCGGGCGGCTTCCACTGTGGCGCGGGCACGACGGCCCGATCCGTGGAGCGAGGACGGATTGCCGCTACGGGTGATAACGGAGGTGAGTGCGGCGAGGGC
This sequence comes from Specibacter sp., assembly GCA_039932175.1. Classification (GTDB taxonomy): domain Bacteria; phylum Actinomycetota; class Actinomycetes; order Actinomycetales; family Micrococcaceae; genus Specibacter. Next base: position 14,260 of record JBDTQM010000080.1, on the reverse strand, counting down.
CGGGGCCGAAATTGGCGTGGTCGCCGCGTGATCAAGGTACACGGGCACCCACCAATTCTACGGCATGGGAGGGTTCACTGCCGCGGGCTGTTCAGGACATCACCCTCCGGCCCCGGGAGCATGTCCGGGGTCACTTCGAACTCCTCACGATGGCGTGAATGCTCGACGGCGGCCAATGGGCCTGCTGGACCACCGGGGCCATCCGTCCCCGGACTTGGGTCAGCTGCAACGGCAGGCACATTGGCCTTTTGGCCAGACCTGCGGCGCGGACCTTGTCAAACCTTGTCAAGGCCACGGACCAGGTGGCAGGATCGGCGTGTCCCACATCACACAATGATCCCGGGAGGATTGAATCCATGCAGAAAATACTTTTCCGCCGCACTGCGGCCGCTGCCGTATGCGCAGTTGCCATGGCGGCCACCACAATGTTGGGTGGCAGCGCCATGGCTGCACCGGCCAATGGAAAGTCCACACCCATTGACTTTGCCGCAGCCGACGGCCAGCTCATGAGCTACGTTGTCAACGCCAAGGCCGCCAATGCCAGCAAGACCCGCGACGCCGTGCGGGCCATTGAAGCCGCCGGCGGCGTCGCCGTCCAGCAGTGGCCCGAGATCGGCGTTGTTGTTGTCCAGTCGGATCGGGCCAACTTCCGCAAAGACGTCATCAAACTCGGGAAATCCGCCGTGGAATCCGTGGGCGCAACCCGCACTGCCACGGTCTCCGAGGGCACCCCGGACGGCATCACCACCCCGTGGCAGAAGGCGCCCGCGCAGCGCAACAAGCAGCTCGCCAACACCGATCTGCTCTACGGTGACGCCACGTTCGACGGCGTTGTGGCGGATCCCCGCGAAGCAGAGCAGTGGAGCCAGGTGCAGATCAAGTCGGACCAGGCCCACCAGATCACCGACGGCTCCCGCGATGTGCTGGTTGGCGTTTTGGACAGCGGGATCGACCCTGTTCACCCGGACCTGGCGGCCAACATCGATGTGGCCAAGTCAGTCAACTGCACCAATGCCGGACGCCCGGACACCTCGCCCACAGGCTGGTTCCCCACCACGTCATCCCACGGCACCCACGTGGCCGGCATCATCGGCGCAGCCCGCAACGGCGTGGGCATTGTGGGCGTGGCACCGAACGTGCGCATGGCCTCGGTCAAGGTGGTCAACGATGACGGCTACATCTACCCCGAATACGCCATCTGCGGTTTCATGTGGGCTGGCATGCAGGGCATGGATGTCACCAACAACAGCTATTACATTGACCCGGTGCAGTTCTGGTGCGGCGACCAGCCCGATCAGAAGGCAGTGCTCGACGCCGTGGAGCGCGCTGTCAACTGGTCTACGAAGCAGGGTGTGGTTCACGCCGCAGCTGCGGGCAACGCCTCCTACGACTTGGCGAACAAGACCACTGACAGCGAGAGCCCGAACGACGGTGCCATGATTGAGCGCAAGATCAACAACGGGTGCAAGGACATCCCCACCGAGCTCGATGGCGTGGTGACAGTGGCCTCCACGGACCAGGCCGGCAAGTTGTCATCCTTCTCCAACCGCGGGCTGAAGGTCATTGACGTGGCGGCACCGGGATCGCGCATCCTGTCCACCTTGCCGAACAACACCTATGGCTTGCTCAGCGGCACGTCGATGGCTTCCCCGCAGGTTGCCGGCGTGCTGGCGCTGATGAAATCCGAGCACCCCGGATGGAAGCCGAACAAGTTGATCTCCGAATTGCGCCAGCAGGCCGAGGACCATGTGTGCATGCCCTCAGCGACGCCGACCGGTTCCGGGTGCATCGGCTCTGTGCGCAACAACAGCTACTACGGTGAGGGCATTGTGGACGCCCTGCAGGCGATCCTCTAAAGCCCCGGCCCACACTTTTCCGGCGGCCGCCTTCACGGGGCCGCCGGAATTATTTAAGGCACTTTCGGAACCAGGCGGGCGCAGCAGTGGGAGATCGCATGGTCCGGGGCGAGATCATGGCGGGAATCCCCGCAGCCTTCCAGTGCGCCACCCAGCAGCGCCCCGTTGAGTGAACACACCACGCCCGTATGTTCCAGTGACAGCCGGTGGAAGGGGCAGTTGGCCATGATGGTTCCGCCCTCGCCGTCGGGCTCGGGCTCATAGCCGGCACTGCCAAGCAGTCCCTGGATGGTCCCGGCCTGCTCCCCCATGCGCCTGCCTTCATCCCAGGCAACCTCGGCCAGGGCCTGCTGGATGTCCACCGCTCCGTCAATGGAGCGTTGCACGGCGGCGGCGAGCAGCCGGGCCGCCAGGTCATAGTGCCGTGGCGGGACGGAGGCGCCGACTTCCTGGTGGGCCGCCGTGTACAGCTTGGTGGGGCGGCCGGAGCCGGGGCCCGTCCGTTCACCCATTTTGCGGAACTGCACCAGCAGCAGCTTTTCCTCCACCAGGCGGTCAAGGTGGGCCCTGATGGTGCTCTTGGGCAGCCCGAGCTCCGCGGCGCAGTCGTCACGGCTCAGGGCATGGGCAGAATCGCGCACCAGCTCAAACAGCCTCCTGCGCACAGGGTCCCCCAGCGTTGCAACGGCGCGCAAACTCTGGTCTGCGTCAAGCTGCGTTGGCGAATTTTGCACGGGTTCATTCATGACTTGCTGACTTCCCACAAATAGGCAGATTATGGATTGTTTCGTTGGCACTTGACGCCTTGAGTCTGCGCTTCTAAAGTCAATAATACAAGCTTTAGAAAGGGTTGGAAATGTCCATCTCCAGCGTGCCTCTTCCCGACCTCCTCACTTTTGAGGACCCCGAACCCTTGGCGCCCGGGGCGGCCATCGACCTGCCACGGGCGCAGGCGGCCATTGCCGAGTTCCTGCGAGCGCTGGGCCGTGATGAAAGCGATCCACATTTGCTGGACACTCCCCGGCGGGTGGCTGCGGCCTATGCGGAGATGCTCACCCCGCGGGACACGTCCTGGACCACCTTCCCCAACGACGACGGCTACCACGGTCTGGTGCTGGTGAAGGACATCCCCTTCCATTCAGTGTGCCAGCACCATTTGCTGCCCTTCCGCGGCGTGGCCCATGTGGGCTACCTGCCTGGGGACCGGCTCTTTGGGCTCTCCAAGCTGGCCCGCGGCGTGGAGCTGTTTTCCCGCGATCTTCAGGTCCAAGAGCGGCTCACGCAGCAAGTGGCCAATTGGCTCCAGGACACGCTGGCCCCGCGCGGCGTTGGTGTTGTCATGGAGGCCGAACACATGTGCATGTCGCTGCGTGGCGTGCACACCGCCGGCACCATGACCCGCACCTCTGTTTTTACCGGCATGTTGGCCGACGCCGGCCCCTTGCGTGAACAGTTCCCCAACAATTGAATTGATTTCCACTGGAAAGAGTTTCGATCATGAGCGAGTCAAGCAGCACAGCAGGCACTGAAACGACGGGCACGTCCGGAGCCCCGGGCATGGTCATCATTGGTGGCGGGCTCGCGGGAGCAACCGCCGCGGAGACCTTGCGCAAGGAGGGGTACGCCGGCACCGTCACCCTTGTGGCGCAGGAGCCGGAGGTCCCGTACCAGCGGCCGCCGTTGTCCAAGGGCTTCCTGGCCGGTGAGGAGGGTGAGGATGCCCTGCTCCCCCTGCCCGCCAGCTGGTACCCGGAGAACAATGTCACCCTCCTCACCGGCACGGCCGCCACGGCACTGGACCCGCAGGCCCACACCGTCAGCTTGAGTGACGGCACCACGCTGGCGTATGCCAAGGTGCTCATTGCCACAGGCGCCGATCCGCGCCACATCCCCTTTCCCGGCGTCGGCCTTGAGGGCGTGCACACCTTCCGGACCAAGGCAGACAGCCTCGCCATGAAGGAACTGTTCACGGGCGGCGGCAAAAAAGTTGTCATGATCGGCTCGGGCTGGATTGGCATGGAGATTGCCGCCACAGCCACCGAACTGGGCAACCAGGTGTCCTTGCTGGGCCTTGAGGATGTGCCGCTCTCGGTGGCCATTGGCGCGGAGCTCGGCACCGTCTTCACCGACAGGCACAAGGAGGCCGGCGTGCATTTTGTGCTCCCTGCCAGCGCCGCCGAAATTCAGGGCACCGACGGGCATGTCACCGCCGTGCTGACCACCACCGGGGTGACCCTGCCGGCGGATGTGGTGATTGTTGCCGTGGGTGTTGTCCCCAACACTGGGCTGGCCCAGGCGGCCGGGCTCACCATCAACAACGGCATTGAGGTCTCCTCCTCCCTGCAGACCTCCCATGCGGACGTTTTCGCCGCTGGGGACGTGGCGAATTCGCTGCACCCGTTCACGGGCACCCGTGCCCGCTCGGAGCACTGGGCCAACGCCATTGCCAGCGGGAGGGTGGCGGCCAAGTCCATGCTGGGCCGGGACGCCGTGCTCGATGACATCCCGTACTTTTACACGGACCAGTTTGACCTGGGCATGGAGTACTCCGGCTTCGGCGCACTCACCAAGGATGCCGAGCTAGTGGTCCGCGGCAGCCTGGAAAAGCGCGAATTCATTGCTTTCTGGATCCTTGACGGCCGGGTGGTGGCGGGCATGAACGTCAACATCTGGGATGTCCAGGATGCCATCAAGGCGTTGATATCTTCCCGCCGTGTGGTCGACACGCGGGCCCTGGCTGACCCGCAAACCCCGCTGGAGGATATTTGATGATGAGTATGATGACTTCGGACCGGACCACAGCAGCCCCGTTTTACACGCCCCCGCTCCTGCACCCGGTTCATCACTTTGGCTCCCGCACGCTGGACTTCAGCCGGCGGGTGGCCCTCATGGCCATCATCAACCGCACCCCTGATTCCTTTTACGACGGCGGAGCCACCTTTGCGCTCGACGCTGCGGTTGCCGCTTCACTGGCGGCTGTGGCCCAGGGAGCCGACTGGGTGGACATTGGCGGCGTGCCCTTTGCACCCGGGCCGCCCCTAAGCGCGGAGGAGGAAGGCGACCGCGTGGTGCCGGTGATAGCAGCCGTTGCCGCCGCCAGTGATGTCATCATCTCCGTGGACACCTTCCTGCCCGAGGTGGCCGCGCGCAGCGTTGCCGCCGGGGCAACAGTCATCAATGACACCACCGGGTTGGCCAACCCGGAGATCGCCTCCGTGGTGGCTGAATCCGGGGCCCATCTGGTCATCACGCATTCACTGGCCAAACCGCGCACCAGCTATCCGCGGCCCCGCTATGACGATGTGGTGGCCGAGGTGGCCGCTTTCCTGGCCCAGAAAGTGGAGCTCGCCATCTCCCTTGGCGTCCCTGCCGAAAAGATCATCATTGATCCGGGCCACGACCTGAACAAGAACACCCTGCACACCCTGGAAATCACCCGGCGGTTCAACGAGATTGCAGCCCTGGGCTTCCCCGCACTGGCCGCCGTGTCCAACAAGGACTTCATCGGCGAGACCCTTGACCAGGACAAGTCCGATCGTCTGGAGGGCTCCCTGGCCGCGGGCGTCATCTGCATTCTCGGCGGCGCCCGGATCCTGCGCATGCACAATGTGGCCTCGGCAAATTCGGCCATCCGCATGACGGAGGCAGTGCTGGGTTGGCGCGAACCTGCCTACCTGGCGCACAACATGGGCGAGGTCAACCTGCCGGCAGACCCCGCCCGGCCGACTGGTTCCTGAGAATGCCTGCCCCCGCGGAGGACACCATGATTGAACGGATTTTCCCCGATGCGGCGATCCTCTCCGACGCCGAACTGGACGCGGAGCTCCTTGCCTCCCCCGCCGGCCCGTGGGTGAGTTTCAACTTCATTTCCAGCATTGACGGCGCGGCCACAGTGGACGGAATCTCGGGGCAGCTGGGCAACGCAGCCGACCAGCGCATTTTCACGCAGCTGCGCCAAAACGCGCACGTGATCCTCGTGGGGGCACAGACCATCAGGTCGGAAGGTTATGGCGGGGAACTGCTCAGCCCCGCCGCCCAACTGTGGCGAACCCGGCACGGGCTTCCCGCGCACCCGCCGCTGGCCATTGTCTCCGGCACCCTGAATTTGGCTCCCACGCTGGAAGTCTTCACCGACGCACCAGTCAGGCCGCTGGTTTTGACCCTGGAGTCCGCCCCTGACGGTCCGCGCCGGGCACTTTCCGAGGTGGCTGACATTGTCACTGTGGGCAGGGATTCACTGGATGCCGGGCTGCTGGTGGGTGAACTGGCTGCGCGCGGCCTCCACCGAATCCATTCCGAGGGCGGGCCAACCCTGCTGGGCACCTTTGCCGCTGCGGACCTGGTGGATGAGCTGCGCCTGACAGTATCGCCGCTGCTGGTGGGCGGGCCGGCCGGGCGCATTGCCCACGGAACAAACGGCCACCTTCCGCGCGAGATGACCCTGGACAGCATCCTCAAGGCCGATTCCATGCTTTTCCTGCGCTACGTCCGCCCCCGCTCGGATCTATGACGCAGTTGTTGCACCGAAATGCCCCGTTTTCACGGTTTTTGGTGCAACTGCTGCGTCACAGAATTCGTTGGGGAAGGTCCTGGACGTTAGTTCGACGGCGGCGCCACCGACAACTTCGCCGTGAGTTCCGGCGTGGCGGCGGCCAGCAACGCGTCGGTGGGGCAGGCCAGGCTCACGAGCAGGGCGGTGTCGGCGTTGCCCAGCATGCGCGCCCACACGCTGCTGGCCATAACGCCCTTGGCGGCCTTGGTGTTGTGGCGCAGGAAGGCAATGCCGGGCCCCTTGGTGCCTGCTTCGGCGACCCACGGCAACGTGGTCTCGGTCAGGGAGCCGGGAAGGACTGAGGGAATCAGGTACTGCATCAGCTGTACCGTGGAGCTTTTGTCGTCGCCGGCGGTGATGAGCGGACCTTGATTGGTGGCCACCCAATACGCCGCCTGGCACCCGGCGGCGTTGCTGTACTGCGTTTGCCCGGCCATTTTGTGCTTGAGCAGTTTCCACTGCGGCGGGCCGGGCGTTTCTGCCTGGTCCTGCGGCGGCTGGCCCAGGACATCGCCAAATTCAATCGACGCATTCGCCCGGAGTGCGGTGCCGGCAGCAAAGTTCATGGGCGACGCAGCAACTGCGGCGGCATCGTAGCCGGCAACAATGGTGGGCGGGGCAAAGCTGGGCCGCGCGGTGCTTTGGGCAACGGTGGGAGACGTTGGCGAGGGCACGGCAATGGTGCAGCCGCTCAAGGCCGTAAGTGCCATGGCCGCAACACCCACGCCAGCCATCATTTGCTTCAAACTGCCACTCCTACGATTCACATCCTCCACTGTACCGATGCGGCGGCTGCAATCCGCGGCTAGGCCCACAGCTGCAGGGCGCCGGCGTCCACCTTGATGGTTGCCGGCAGCGGCCCGATCCGCTCGCCGTCGGCAAACGCCACCACACCGGATGAGGCCACGGTGACCTCTTTGACCCGCTCGATGCCCACCATCGGGTGGGAGGTGTGCCGGCCGGAGAAGACCAGTGGATAGATGCGCAGGAACGTCAGCCGCGACACCGGCGAGACAACAAACAAATCCAGCAGGCCGTCGTCGTACTTGGCATCGGGGGTGATTTTCATGCCCCCGCCAATGGAGACGCCGTTGGAGACGGAAATCAGCACCGCCTGCAGCTGGCGCACAGCACCATCGACCACCAGCGAATAGTGCAGCGGCTTCAAGGTGGCCAGTTCGCGCAGGATCGCCAGGTTGTAGCGCAGGGGCCCGTGAGGCCACCGCCAGCCGTTGGCGCGCTCGTTGACCAGCGCGTCAAAGCCGGCCGAGAGCGCGCAGATGAACCACACGGGAGGCAGCCCGGCACGCTCAATGCGGCCCAGATCCACTGTGCGCGGTGTGCTTTGGCAGGCTTTCAGGAATCGTTCGACGGCGGCTTCCGGGGCCCTGGGGTCAAGGCCCAGTCCGCGGGCGGCATCGTTGCCCGTGCCCGCCGGGATGATCCCCAGCGGTATGTTCGTGCCGGCCAGGGCGTTGACCCCCAGGTGGACCATGCCGTCGCCACCCACCACCACCAGCGCCTGGGCGCCGATGGCGAGCTGGGCGTCGACGGCCCCGGCGAGCGCCTGGTAGTCGCGGCGGCGCAGCACGCTCACCTCATGCCCGGCCTCGCGCAGCCGAGCCACCACCATCTCACCCGTGCGTCCGGAACCACTCTTGCCCCGGCCGCCAAAAGCGGCACGCGGGTTGATGGCCACAGCCACGGACAGGGCTGCGGGGGCGCCCGGCTGCGCGGGGATGGGGGAAATATTCATGGCAAGAGCAATTATGGCAGGCACATGCGACTGCAGGGAATTGGCTTTCCGCTGCGGCGGATAGACTGATCCCTCGGCACAGCCAGGCAAGGGAAAGGCCAGAAGTGAGCGGGAAATTCCTCACGCACTACCAAGTCCTGGGACTTGCGCCCTCAGCCACTGAACGGGACATTAAGATCGCCTACCGCAAGGCGGCCAGGATGGCGCACCCTGACAGGGGCGGCGATCCGGCCGTGTTTCGCCAGGTGACCGAGGCCTATGAGGTTTTGGTGGACCCCGTGCGGCGCCAAACCTACGACAAATCCTACGCAAGCCCCGGCACGCCCGGCCGCAGGGGCGGCTACGGCGCCCCCGCTGCGCACGCATCGGCGTCCGGCAGCGGGGGAACCGGCAGCTTCCACACACGGCGCAAGCCTGCCGAGCGCCGGACCGCCAGCGATCCGGCCATGTATGTGCCCGCCTATGAAAGCCTCGCCGACGCTGAAATGCCGCTGCTGCCCCGCGCCACGGCGGCGCAGCCTGTCCACGGGGCACCGCGCAAACGCGGAGTGTTCGGAGCCGCTTCGCGACTGGCCCGCGAGGCCCGCACGGCCCAGCTGATCATGCAGCAGGTCATGCCAAGCATCCCCGCGGCCCGCCTTATTAACGGCCTCAACGCCCCCTTCAGCAACGGCTACTTGGACCATGTCTTGATCTCCGGCTACAGGATTGCCATTGTGGGCTCCATGCTGGTGCCCGACGGCGCCTTCAGGTGGGATGGCAGCACCTTGCTCCACGGCAACAAGGTGGCGGCTCCACCGCAGCTGATCCCTGCCACCCGCCAATTCCAGGAGCTGTTCCCCGAATGCAACGTCACTGCCTGGGTGTGCGTGCACAGCAGCACGGGCAACCTCTTTGAACCCGTCATTGACTACGCCCGCGGCACCGAGCCTGACGGTTCAAGCACGCTCAACGTGGCCAACGCCGCCCGTTTTGTCCGTGAAGTGAAGCAATTCCTGGCATCCGGGCCCGCCCCCAATGTGGTTGACCTGCAGGTCTTGGCCAGGCTTTTGGGCGGCATGTACTGACGCACCCGGCCGGCGCAACAGGCGGTAGGATGAAAAGCGTGTTTCGCATCCTCTTCCTGACGCCAGAGATCCCCGGCAATACTGGCAATGCCATCCGATTGGCAGCCATCACCGGCGCCGAACTGCACCTTGTTGAACCCTTGGGCTTTGACTTCTCCGACGCCAAATTGCGCCGGGCCGGCCTGGACTACCATGACCTGGCCGTGGTGACTGTGCACAAAACGCTGGAGGCCGCGTGGGAGGCCCTGGCCCCGGAACGCGTCTACGCTTTCACCTCCGATGGCGAAGTGAACTACACCGACATCGCCTACCAGCCCGGGGATGTGCTGATGTTTGGCCGCGAATCCGACGGCCTGCCCGAGGACGTCAAGCACGATCCCCACATCACCTCGCGGGCGCGCCTGCCCATGATGCCTTCGCTGAGGTCCCTGAACCTGGCCAATGCCGCCTCCATCGCCGTCTTCGAGGCATGGCGCCAAAACGGTTTCGCCGGGGCGCAAATCCAGGCTTAAGATTCACAGCCGGTTTCGCGGCTGACCCATTTCATCAACTGGTTTCATCAACTGGAGGTATGCATGTCCGCTCGCGATCCTGGCTTGGCGTTCACTGACGGGGCGCTGCAATTTGAGGCGTGGTCGGACAAGCTCTGGGACCCCATGGGCCGCGACGTTGTTGCAGCTGCCGTGCTGAAACCCGGGGAAAAAGTATTGGATGCCTGCTGCGGAACAGGGGCTGCCACCATTCCGGCGGCCCTCGCCGTGGGACCCACCGGAACTGTTGACGGCGTGGATCTTTCCACCGGTCTGCTGCGCATGGCGGCAGCAAACCTGGCCGGGCGCGGCATTCTCAACACCACGCTGACGGAGGCCGACGTTACCGCCTGGCGCGGGCACCGGACCTTTGACGCGGTGCTGTGTTCCTACAGCATGTTCTTCTTTGCCGACATGGAAGCCGGCGTCGAGCATCTTGCCTCCATGCTCCGCCCCGGCGGCCGGCTGGTTGTCAGCACCTGGGTTGAGGGCGCGTTGGAGCCCTTCGCCGGCCGCATTCTGGAGGCCGCAGTCAAGGAACGGCCCCGCCTGGCCGGCGTGGTGCCGGAAGCCAACCAAAACATGGCACGTGTGGCCTCCGCGGAGGCACTGGCCACGTGGCTGGGCGAACGCGGTTTGGAGGATGTCTCCGTCTCGGCGCATCCGCTGACACTGACAGTTGACGACGCCATGGCCTGGAACCTGGTCATGGGCAGCGGCTGGCGCACCCTGCTCCCCCGCGACCCGGAGGCGATTGCCCGGGTTCGCCGGGACTTCATCAAGTCCGTGGGCCCGCGCATTGAGATGAACTCGGACGCGCTCATCGCGACCGCATCAGTCCCGCGCTGACCCAGACCGAACATCGCGAACCGATCCTTGTTCATTAGTTCGGTCCAATCCCACCGCGCAAATCCCACCCCAGTCTTCCCGGAGGTATTTTCCGTTCCCGGCGAACTCGCCGACGATCCTTTGCTTCTTGAACCAGAAATCCACGAACTCGTTCCTGCCGCCGCCGAGCTCGAACTTCTGTTGCAGCACGGGCACTGGGAACCCCATCTCGAACATCCTCACACGGCTGAGTGATTCACCTGCCGAACCTGACAAACCGGAGGCAAATCCAATGACCTTCATGGTTCGCAACTGTGCGGCCCTGCTGGGCAGGAATTGGGCAGCCGCAAGCAGCTCATCAACTGAGCATGCCCTGCCTTGTGGTGAGTCCGTTTTCCACGTGACTGTTTGCCTAAACGGGTCGTCGTCGGGAGCGGCAAAGTGGTCCACCTGCTCGGAGCTGCGGGGCGTGCGCAAACTCGAATCGCAGACTGCCACCGCATAGGGGAACGCCAACGTGTTGATCAACGCCATTGTGGTTGTGAGCTTGTCCGTGACTAAAAATGGGCCGCATCGATTCACCCCCCTCGGTGAGGGATCCGATGTGGCGGGTGACGCCGTTTGAACTGCGTCTGCTGCTGGTCACCTCGGTCACCGTGTGCAGTTTTTGAGGAGTGCCGACGATCCACAGGCCCCACAAGAGCGCCGCGGAGGCGTGGCAAAAAAACTGGTTCCGTGGCTGCCAGCCGTGCGCAGGCCATGGCTCTTACGACATGGCGTTCCTGCTCAGACAGGAGCATCCATTCGGCTGACTCAACATGGATGCCGCGTCGCACCCGAACAAGTTCACCCCGGTTTCACCCCGGTTCCGGAGTCTGGCGAGCTTGCGGCGGTCCCGGCCGAAACGGTCATATTCAACAGATTGGATGAGGCGGGGAATGTTCATGCAGCCAGGCGTCGCACCTGTTGTGGACTCAAAACAGGGGACTTTTGGCATCTGTGGACAACTCCAGGTACCGGGTCAGCAGTGCATCAAGGAAAAATGCCGCCGTTTGACGCAAATGCCACAGTACAAACTGTGGCATTTGCGTCAAACGGCGGCATTGTTGAACTACAGCGAGCGGCGCCTGTTGATTTCTTCCACCGCCTGGGGCAGCACCTTGAACAGGTCGCCCACAATGCCGAAGTCGGCAATCTCAAAAATGGGCGATTCCGCATCCTTGTTCACGGCCACAATGAGCTTTGAGGTCTGCATCCCGGCCTTCTGCTGGATGGCACCGGAAATGCCCACGGAGATGTAAAGCTGCGGGGAGACCTTCTTGCCCGTCTGGCCCACCTGCGAGGCGTGCGAAATCCAGCCCGCATCGGTTGCCGCGCGCGAGGCGCCCACTGCAGCGCCCAGAACATCTGCCAGCTCTTCAACGGGTGTGAAGTCGCCGTCAACGCCGCGTCCGCCGGCAACAACAATGCGGGCATCTTCGAGTTCGGGGCGGCCGGTTGCCGCGCGCGGCGTGCGCGAGACGACGCGGGCGGCCAGACTTGCCGGCGCGAAGGCCACGTCCACCAGCTCGACGGCGGGAATCCCGGTGTCCGCTGCCAGGGAGGCTTCCACGCTGTGGGCCTTGACGCTGATGACGGCAACGGCCGAGGTGGCCCGGGCCTGAACAGTGTAGGACCCCGCAAGGACGGACTTGTGCGCAAGGAGAGTGCCGGCGTCGTACGTCACGGACACGGCATCGGTGATGACCCCGGCGTTCAGGGCGACACCTGCACGGGCTGCGATTTCCTTGCCGGCGGCGCCGTTGTCCACTAGCACGGCGCTGGCGGAGACGGCGGCGGCGGCCTGGGCCACCAGGTCGGCCTTGGGCGCCACCAGGTAGTCGCCCAGCTCGGCCTGCTCCGAATGCAGCACGCGGCCCACGCCGTAGGCGCCGAGTTCAGCCAGCACCTCGGCGCTCACCGGCCCGGCCACAACGGCCACCGGCTCGCCCGCGCCACGGGCCAGCGTCAGCAGCTGAAGCACCGTGTTGGAGAGCTTGCCGGGGGCATCAAGCTGATCAATGTAAACAACAATTGCAGTCATGAATGGTTCCTTAGATCAGTTTCTGCGCGGCCAGGAAGTCAACAAGCTGGATGCCGGCATCGCCTGAATCGGTGATGATGGTGCCGGCTGTGCGCGCGGGGCGCTCGGCTGCGGCCGTGACCTGCGTCAGTGAACCGGCATGGCCGACAGCGGAGGGAGCCAGGCCCAGATCCGCCAGGGACACCGTTGTCACCTTCTTCTTCTTCGCGGCAATGATGCCCTTGAAGTTGGGGTAGCGCGGCTCGTTGGCCTGGTCCGTGACCGAGACCAGGGCCGGCAGGGTGGCCTGGATTTCTTCGGAGAAGTCATCGCCGTCGCGGCGGGCGGTGACGGTGGTGCCGTCAACGTCCAGCGCCGAGGCAAAGGTGATCTGGGCCAGGCCCAGGCGGGCAGCCAGCTGGGCCGGAACAATGGAGGTTTCACCGTCGGTGGAGGCCATGCCGGTGATGACCAGGTCCACCGGCCCCAGGCTGTTGATGGCTGCGGCCAGGGCCAGGGAGGTGGCTGAAGCGTCGGAACCGGCAAGTGCCTCGTCGGTGACGTGCAGCCCCTGCGTGGCGCCGATCTGCAACGACTTTTTCACTGCTGCCGCGGCCGATGCCGGGCCCAGCGTCAGCGCCGTGACAACATTTCCGCCCTTGGCCCCGCCGCGGGCATCAGTCAATGCCAGCGCAGCTTCCAGGGCGTATTCATCCAGTTCGGAAAGGATGCTCTCGTTGCGGTCAATCGTGTGGGTGTCGCCTGTGAGATGGCGGTCAAATTGCGCGTCTGGCACATACTTCACCAGTACCACAATGTTCAGTGCTGAGTTTTCCACTGCTGTCCTTTGTTTCATGGACGGATGGTTGCGCTGCACCCTTTCCCCAGCGGGGGTGGGTGCGGCGAGTTCGCCCTTGGCTTACTCCCACAGCATAGTTCGTGCCAGCCCGGAGCCGGAATTTCCCGGGTCGATTCTTTACTCATGGCGAACACCCTGTGGCACAAACGGGGGGCGACGGCGGCGCGGAGATCCTCCCGCGGGTGGGCGGCCGGGATGCAATCTCAACCTCCGGCCCGATGTTTGCGGAGCCTTGAAGCGGAAGAGTGGAACCATGACTTCAGCCATTTTGAGCGCACGCTCCCTTTCCAAACGTTATGGCGCAGGCATCGTGCTGGACAACGTGGACTTTGACAGTGACGCCGGCGAATCGGTGGCCGTCTTGGGCGCCTCGGGCTCCGGCAAAACAACTCTCCTGCACACCCTGGCCGGCATTACCGCCCCCCGATGCCGGCACCGTGGCCTTTGCCACCACCACCGTCACGGAGCTCAACGAGACCCACCGGTCCAGGCTCCGCCGGGAGCCCTTTGGATTGGTCTTTCAGGCCGGGCTGCTCATCCCCGAACTGACAGCCATTGAAAACATCGCCCTGGCACTGATGCTCAACGGCGCATCCCGTCGCGACGCCGAGGCTGCGTCGGCGTCGTGGCTTGGCCAGCTGGGCTTGGCCGGCATGGAATCACGGCGCATGGGTGAGTACTCGGGCGGGCAGCCCCAGCGGGTGGCGATCGCCCGGGCGCAGGTAACACGAGCCAAAATCATGTTCGCCG
>JBDTQM010000079.1:0-16141 GCA_039932175.1 Specibacter sp. | reverse complement strand
GGCGCAGGAATCCGGGCTGGTAGCGCCGCGCATTGGGCAGCAGCGCAAGGAAAAACGCCGGGATGCCAATGGTCATGGAGCTGACAATGGACAGTTGCCGCGGCAGGAACGGGTAACGCCACATCAGCACCCCGATGACCACTGAAATGATGATGGCGTAGGTGGTTTTTGTCAGGAACAAGTTGGCAACCCGTTCCACATTGGCAATTACCCGGCGCCCCTGCGCCACCACCGATGGGAGGTGGCTGAACTGGCCGTCGAGCAGCACCAGCCGGGAGACGGCCTTGGTGGCTGCGGCGCCGCTGCCCATGGCGATGCCAATATCCGCATGCTTCAAGGCCAGGGCGTCATTGACGCCGTCGCCCGTCATGGCCACCACATGGCCGCGGCTTTGCAGGGCCAGCACAATGGCCTTCTTTTGCTCGGGCGTGACCCGGCCCAGGACGCTTTCACGGGCCAAAACATCAGCCATGGCGGCCACGTCTTCCGGCAGCCCGCGCGCGTCATATCCGTCCCCGGTGAACTCAAAACCGACGTCCCGCGCCACGGCGGCCACGGTTCGGGGGTTGTCGCCGGAGATGATTTTCAGCTCAACACCCTGCTCGCGGAAGTACGCCAGGGTCTGCGCGGCGTCGGGACGGACCTTTTCGCGGAAAAGCAGCAGGGCCACCGGCTCCAGGGCCTCAAGGGAGAAGTCCTCGGCAGAAGCCGGCGAAGTGATTGAAATCTCACCGCTTGAAAGCGTTCGCAGCGGCCTGTGCGCCAACACCACGGCCCGCAGACCGCGCCCTGCGGCCTCGTGGGAGGCAGCCAGCGCCTCCCCGTGGTTTTGCGCCGTCAAGACCATCTCCGGGGCGCCCAGCACCCAATCACCGGCAAGCGCGCCGGGACCGAAGGTGACCGCACTGAATTTCCGTGCACTGTTGAAGGGAACGTCCGCAGCGGGAGGCTCGGCGGGCAGCTCCGTGTAGGCGGGTGCAAGCGCCCCGGCCGTTGCGTTGGCGTTGGGGTGGGCTCCCTGCCAGGCCAGCACCTGCTCCCAGCCGGGCACCGCGGTGAACGCCCGCGCCCTGGCCAGCTCCATCCTGCCCTCGGTGAGCGTCCCGGTTTTGTCCAGGCACACCATGTCCACCCGGGCCAGGCCCTCCACGGCAGGCAGTTCCTGCACCAGTACTTGCTGCCGGGCCAGGCTTACGGCGGCCATGCCAAAGGAAATGCTTGTCAGCAGCACCAGGCCTTCGGGGATCATGGCCACAATGCTGGCGACGGCGCTCACCACGGCAACGCGCCACTGGCCCGACGCCATGGCCTGTGCCCAGCCGCCGTGGGCGCTCATCTGGCCGTTGATGACCAGCAGGATGATGGGGATCAGGGCCCACGCAATGTACAGGATGATCCGGTTGATGGAGTTGCGGATCTCCGAGTTGACCAGGGAGAACCGGCGGGCTTCGGCCGTCAGCTGCGATGCGTATGACTCCGCACCCACCCGGTGCACCCTGGCCGTGCCGTAGCCTGCCACCACGGCTGAACCGGACAGCGCCAAGTCCCCGGGCTGCTTGGCCACGGGATCGGACTCCCCCGTCAGCAGGGATTCATCAATCTCCAGGGATTCCGCCTCGAGCACCACGGCGTCGGCGGGAATCTGGTCCCCCGTGCGCAGCAGCAGCACGTCGTCGAACACGACGTCGGCAACGGCCAGCTCCAGCTCCGCCCCGCCACGGCGCACATGGGCCTTGGGCGCATGGAGCACCGCCAGCTTGTCCAGGGTCCGCTTGGCCCGGTACTCCTGAACCACGCCGATGGCAGCATTGGCCAGCACAATGAACCCAAAGAGCGCATCGCGCGGGTCCCCCACCATGAGCACCAGCACCAGGCAGCTGCCCAGCACAGTGTTGAACAGTGTGAACACATTGGCCCGCACAATGGCCCAAATGCTGCGGCTGCTCTCATGCCGCACGGCATTGCTGAGCTCCGCGGCGTGCCGCTCGCGCAGCTGCGCCGCGTTGAGCCCGTCGCGCCGCAGCGCCGCCCCGTCAACGGGCGCCAACCCGGCCCGGGCCGCAGCCATGGCTGCCTTGCGGTGCTCATCGCGCCGCTCGGCAATGAGCGTCCCCTTGGGCTTGCTGCGCGTCAGGTCCCGCCGCTGGGGCCGCACCTTCGTTGGTGGCTGGTTCAAGAGTCTTCCTCGAAAGTTGGCTGGCGTTGAGCTGGCGTCACCTTGGCTTTAGCTGGCGGCGATGGCTGCCGCGGGAACCAGCAGGGCCACGGTCTCCACATGGTGCGTGTGCGGGTACAGGTCAAAGGCGCGCAGCTTGGCCAGGCGCCAGCCGGCGTTGGCAAAATACTTCACGTCCCTGGCAAAGGCCGCCGGGTCGCAGGAAACGTAGGCAATGGCTTTGGGAGAGGTGGCCACCAGGGCACGCACAACAACCTTGCCGGCACCTGCGCGCGGCGGGTCAAGCACGACGGCGTCAAATCGCCGGCGCTGTCCGGCGGCTGACTGCGAGGCCCGCGACTGGGTGCCAAGAATCTTCTCCACCCGGCCCTGCAGGATTTCAACCTGCCCGCTGGCGTGCAGGTTCTTGCGGGCGTCCCGGCTGGTGCCGGGCGAGCCTTCCACCGACAGCACGCTGCCGTCGGAGCCCACGGCGTCAGCCAGCGGCGCCGTGAACAGGCCGGCCCCGGCGTAGAGGTCTGCAACGTCGGCGCCGTCGTTCAGGTAGCCGCCTTCAAGCAGGTAGCCAAGCGCGGCATCCGTGAGGACCTTGGGGGCGTTGCGGTGGATCTGCCAGAAACCGTCACCGGTAATCCGGAACTCATGGTCGGCAGTGGTTTCCTTGACCCAGCCGCGGCCGCTGACAACCTCAATGGCACTGTTTTCGGGGTTCCAGCGGGCCACCGACGGCGGTGTTTGAAGGGCAGCCAGGGCGCGGGCAATGCGCTTGACGGCATGGCCGGCAGCTTTTTCACTGAGCCCGTGCGCCGGGGCCAGGAGCACCAACACCCCGGATCCGTTGGCGGGGGCGGCCACTTCAACGCGGTCAATGCCTGTGAAGTCCAGCTCCCAGAGGCGCAGCTCGTCGACGGCGGGAATGGCCAGCGGCATTTCCGAGATGGGCAGCACTGTGTGCGAGCGGTGGGCGTGCATGCCCAATTTGCCCGACGGCGTGACGGCGAAGCCCACGCGGGTGCGCCAGCCCAAACCGGCCTGTTGGGCCTGCGTGCCCTGGGCGTCGACGTCCTCAACGCCGGCGGCAAAAAGCTCATCCAGGCGGTCCGTGGGGACCCCGCCCAGGCGTTCCAGCTGTTCGCGGACAACAGCCGTTTTCAGCTTCAACTGGCCGGGGCGTGAAATGTGGCCGAATTCGGCGCCACCAATGGGCGCTGCGCCGCGGGCGCCGGCCCGCAGTGCATCAGCCTCGGGCCAAAAGTGGGCCACCCGGTCCGCCGAGCCCTCCACCACGCGGGTGACATCTGCGCGCCAAAACTTGGCGTCGGCGTCGTGCTCGGTGAGAGCGATCTCCACGGTTTCCCCCGGAATGGCATGGCGGACAAAGATCACTCGTCCGTCATGCCTGGCAACGCAGTGGCCGCCGTGGGCCACCGGTCCAACTGTGACGGTGAGGCGGGGGGTGCTAGTGGGCTCGCTCATATGCTGTTTGCTCTTCTATTCTTGGTACTTCTTCGCGTCTGTGGAGGATTTCAGCTGCCAAGGCACACTGGCCACCACAACGCCGGGTTCAAAATGCAGCCGCGTCTTAATGCGCAGGGCAGTCTGGTTGTGCACCAGCTGCTCCCACCATTTTCCCACCACGTATTCCGGGATGTACACCACGATCAAGTCGCGCGGGGCGTCCCTGCGCATGGTCTTGATATGGCTGATGAGCGGCGTCAGCGTTTCCCTGTACGGGCTCGCCAACACTGTCAACGGTACCGGGATGCTCAGCCTCTCCCAATCCGCAATGGTTTGGGCGGTCTCCGCGGGGTCCAGATCAACGGTGATTGCCTCCAGCGTTGACGGCCGCGATGCCCGGGCGAAGGCCACGGCCCGCATGACCGGCTTGCGAACATGGGAGACCAAAATCACTGCGTGAATCCGGGCCGGAAGCGCCCTGATGGCAAAATCGGACTCGACCGCCAGTTCCTTGGCCACGTTGTCATAGTGGGACTTGATGCTCCACATGACGGCAAAGAGCACGGCCATGGCCAGCAGCGCAATCCAGGCGCCTTGTTCAAACTTGGTCACCAGCACAATCAACAGCACCGTCAGGGTCATGCTGAAGCCGATGGTGTTGATGATGCGCGAGCGCTTCATCTTGAACCGGACCGACTTGTCCTTGACCTTCACCAGTTCCCGGGTCCAATGCCGGATCATGCCCAGCTGGCTGGCGGTGAAGGAAATGAAGACGCCCACAATGTACAGCTGGATCAGCCGGGTGACATCGGCGTCGAAGGCAATGATGAGCACCAGCGCGCCAACCGCAAGCAACAGCACGCCGTTGCTGAAGGTCAGCCGGTCTCCGCGGGTGTGCAGCTGGCGCGGCAGGAAGCCGTCCTTGGCCAGGATGGAGGCCAGCACGGGGAAGCCGTTGAAGGCCGTGTTGGAGGCGAACACCAAGATGGTGCCGGTCGCGGCAACAATGATGAAGAACGGGATGGAGCCGGGCCCAAAAATGGTGGAGGCAATCTGGCTGATCGACGGGTTCTGCACGTAGTCAAGGCCCGGGGCCACCCCGTTGACCAGGAATTCGGTGTGCGGGTCCGCCACAATGTGCACGCCCGTGGCGTTGGCCAGGAACAAGATGCTGGCCATCATGCCGGCAGCAATGGCACCGAGCATCAGCAAGGTGGTGGCCGCATTCTTGCTTTTCGGCTTGCGGAAATTCGGCACGCCGTTGCTGATGGCTTCCACACCCGTCAGTGCGGCGGCACCGGAGGAGAAGGCGCGCAGGAGCAGGAACGCCCCGGCCAGGCCCACCAGGCCCTGGTTGAATGCTGCCTCGGGGATGATCTCAAAGTCGGCCGACGGCGCCCGGCCCAACGTTCCGGTAACAGCCTGGAACAGGCCGACGGCCGTCATGGCGAAGATGCAGAACATGAAAATGTAGGTGGGGACGGCAAAAACAGTCCCCGCTTCCTTGATGCCGCGCAGGTTCACCAGCGCCAGGATGATGACACCCACAACGGCTATGACGGCCTGGGTGCCGTGCCAGCCCGGGATGGCCGTGGCCAGGTAGTTCGCGGCCGAGGACATGGACACCGCCACTGTCAGCACATAATCCACCATCAGGGCCGATGCCACTGTGAGGCCGGCCGACTTGCCGAGGTTCACCGTGGCGATCTCATAGTCGCCTCCACCGGAGGGGTAGGCGTGCACGTTTTGGCGGTAGGAGGCCACAACTGTCAGCAACACGACCATGACGGCCAGGCCCACCCACGGTGACAGCGCCACGGCGGCCACACCGGCCAGGGCCAGTGTCAGCAGGATTTCATCCGGCGCATAGGCCACGGAGGACAGGGCGTCGGAGGCAAACACCGGCAGCGCGATACGTTTGGGGAGGAGCGTGTGGGCAAGTTTTTCATTGCGGAACGGACGTCCCACAAGCACTCGCTTGAACGCGTTGAAGAAGTTCAGCACGCGGGTAACGCTAGCACCACTGGGCGCCGCACGGGTGGCCAATGTCAAAGCCCGTGCCGTCATGTCACACTAGGGCTAGAGATTTTGCGATTACGCCGCGCCGTCCCCAACTTGACCGGAGGGCGGCAACTATCGTGAAATTAGTACCCGCACCGCATGGCAAAGCATGCGGCACCAGCAGCGGCACACCGAGAATGCTCGGCAACCCGCTATAACAAGGAGCACCAGTGGCACATTTTGTGATCATGGGTTGCGGTCGGGTGGGCGCCACATTGGCCCACACTTTGGAGGACTCCGGTCACTCCGTGGCGATCATTGACCAGGACGAGCGGGCGTTTAGGCGTTTGCGCACAGGTTTTGGCGGCCGCAAAATCACCGGTGTCGGCTTTGACCAGGAAACCCTCAAGCAGGCCGATATTGAAAACGCCTACGCTTTTGCAGCCGTTTCCAGCGGTGACAACTCCAACATTCTGGCCACCCGCGTAGCCCGCGAAACGTTCCATGTGGAGCACGTGGTGGCCCGCATCTACGATCCCGGCCGTGCGGAAATCTACCAGCGCCTGGGCATCCCCACGGTGGCCGCCGTGCGCTGGAGCGCCGACCAGGTGCTGCGCCGCATCCTGCCCGAGACAGCCATCAAGGGTGACTTCCGCGAACCTTCGGGCCGGTTGATCCTGACCGAACTGGCACTGCACCCGGACTGGATTGGCCGGCACATCCTGGACATTGAGGGTGCCGCCAAGGTGCGCGTTGCCTATCTGACGCGCTTTGGTGAAGGCATCCTGCCGGGTCCGGACACCAGCTACCAGCAGGGGGACACCGTCCACGCCATGATTGCCAGCGCCCAGTTCACCGACGTGGCGCATACCCTTGCTGCCGCCCCCGCGAAGGAGAATTAGCATGATTGTTGTCATTGTGGGTGCCGGCAGCGTGGGTTGTTCCATTGCCAAGGAGCTCTTGTCCAACGGTCATGACACCCTGCTCATTGACCCCAAGCCCGAAGTCATCGGCAAGAGCGGTTTGCGCGGTGCCCGGTGGCTGGTGGGTGATGCCTGTGAAATCAGCACGCTGCGGGAGGCCAAGCTGGAAGAGGCCGATGTGGTGGTCTCGGCAACAGGGGATGACAAGGTCAACCTTGTGGTGTCCCTGCTGGCCAAAACGGAATTTGGTGTGGGCCGCACCGTGGGGCGGGTCAACAATCCCAGGAATGACTGGATGTTTGATGACTCCTGGGGCGTTGACGTTGCCGTGAACACGCCGCGCCTCATGACTGCCCTGGTGGAGGAGGCAGTGGAAATTGGCGACCTGGTGCGCCTGCTGACCCTGCAAACGGGTGTGGCATCCCTGGTGGAGTTCACGGTCCCGGAAGACTCGCACGTCATCGGCTCAATGGTCAGCGCCATCCAATGGCCGCACGATTCAACCCTTGTGGCGATCCTGCGTGATGAAGCACCCATCACGCCCAGCGGCGACGATGTGGTGGAGGCCCACGACGAGCTGTTCTTCATCACCACCATCGCGGCCGAACACGAGCTGCGCACGTTGCTCACCAACCAGCCCCCCAACTAATACAACTGGCTGCAGCAGTGGCTGAAAAAGGACGGTTTTCGTCGATTTTTCAGCCACTGCTGCGGGTCAGTTGCTTAAGTGCCCTTCGGCTCAGTCGCTTGCAGCAGGAACGGTTGTGACGGGGCGGCTGATCAGCCACGCGATCCACACTCCAAAGGCATACAGCGGCACACCCATGAGCAGGCGCATGGCTCCGAGCGCATCGACCTGTTCGGTGAAGTACAAGGGTAGCTGCACAGCAAGCCTGGCACCCATGACGCCCACCAGAATCCAGGTGGCAACCCGGTAGGCGCGGAGCCGCTCGGGCTCCTGGCGCCAGCGGAGGCCCTCGTTGCGCGCGTAGCCAAACAACAGTCCCAGGACGGGCCAGCGCACGGCAATCGAGACCGCCATGGCCAGGATGTAGGCGGCGTTGGTGTAGAAACCCACCGTGTAGTAGTCCTCGGCCTTGCCTGTCTTCATCGCCAAAAACGCTGAAAGTGCGACGCCGGCAATACCGGCCAGCGCCTGCGTCAGGGGTGTGCGTTGGATGAGCCGGGCAACGAGGAACACAGCCGCCATGGCAACAGAACCCACAAGCGCCACGCTCAGCTCCCGGGTGATGGTGAAGGCCACCAGGAAGACCAGGCCGGGCAGAATGCTCTCGGCAATGCCCCTGACTCCCCCAGCCGCGGCGAGCAGGTCAATATGCCCGTTGTCCTTGCGCACCAAAGCATTCTTTGCTGCCAGTTCCTGGGCAATGTCAGCGAAACCGCCCGCGGGCTTGACTGCCGGGGAGTCTTCTTCGGGGCTCTGCTGGCTCAACTAGCTCTCCTGAATTCCAATGATTTCGTACCGTGGGTTGTACATGGTGGGCAGTCCCTGGCGCTGGGAAACCATGCCTTCAACACGCAGGCGGGTGCCGGCCACTATGCCGGGAACCCGGCGTCGGCCAATCCACACCAGACGCAGGCGGTGGTTGTCAGAGGAGGGGTCCGCCTTGTGCGATTCCCTGTCGGTGACGATGGCCGAGTAGGCCGGTGACTCAGATGCCGGCAAAATTGTCACAGCATCAACAACACCTGTGCACACGGCGCGCCCGCGCGGCGGCAGTTCGCTGATGGCAACTGCCGGCGGCCATTGATCATCTGGCATGGGCATTGAATCAGCCGATCGCTGTGATTTCAGGTCCGCGACGGAACGGTTCGCCACCCTGAGCCGGTGCTGCATGATCGGCCGCGACGGCGCCTTCCGGGCTGGGGGCTGCATCCTTGGGCAGGCGCAGCAGCAAAAGATCGCGCGGGGGCAGCGGAGTTTCCCCGCGAACCACAACCACTCCACGGAACAGGTTCTCCAGGTCGGTCGCGGCCTCGCTGTCAACGGCGGCGTTTCCGCCCAAAACACCGCGCAGGAACCAGCGCGGACCGTCGATCCCGATGAACCGGGCAACCCGGAATCCGTTGCTGCCATCGGCGCCCTGGGCCGGAACCTTGGCCAGGACCTCCTTGCCGAAGGTGCCGTCAAGAATTTCAATCTCGCCACCCTGCGAACCAACCGACAAGCCGATCTGCTCACGAATGTCACGCCACAGCTTCTCGGAACGTGAGGCGGCGAACGCCTGCAGCTGAAGGCTGGAGCCGTTCAGGTCAAGAGTCACGGCGATGACGCGTGAGGTGCTTTCCTCAACCTCCAGGCGCAGGGACAGGCCTTCACGCGGAGTGATGAGCAGGGCACCCAAGTCAACGTATCCGTCGGTGCCATCTGCCTCGGAAGCGTCCAGGGGTCCGTGCACGGCACGGTCATAGACCGTGTCGGCCGGATCCGGCGGGAGGTCCAGCATGCCCGCGGCACCCTCAGCGCCCTGTGCTGTCCCCGCCGCATTCTCGGCGGATCCACCGGCCTGCTCCAGCTGGTCGGTGGTTTCGCTGTCTTCGCTGATCTTCTTTTTCTTACCGAACCCGAAAGCCATGGGATTAAAGACTCCTTGTGAAAGATGGAACGGCAATCAGCCGTTGTTGGTCCCTGAGGCGGGGTTGCCGTTCGCGGACGGGGCAAAACCACCGGTGGAGCCGAAGCCGCCGGTGCCGCGCACCGAGCCAGGCAGTTCATCCACAGCAATGAAGTTGGCAATTTCCACGCGCTGGATGACCATTTGTGCAATTCTATCGCCCCGTGACAGGCAGATGGAGTGGTGGGAATCCGTATTCAGCAGTGTTACCGAAATCTCGCCGCGATAGCCGGCATCCACCGTGCCGGGGCTGTTGACAATGGTCAGTCCGTGTTTGGTGGCCAGACCCGAACGCGGGTGGATCAAGGCGACCAGCCCAGCGGGCAGTGCCATGCTGACGCCAGTGGGCACCAGAACTCGTTCGCCCGGCGCCAAAACAACGTCTATCCGGGTGCGCAGGTCAGCGCCGGCATCACCCGGGTGCGCATAGCTGGGGGGTTCGATCCCGGCGTCGAGCATGCGCAATTGCACACTCACACTTGTGCTGGGCGAATCCGATTCATGATTTGAGGCAAAAGTCTGATGGGTCACAACAGCTCAGTCTATCCCGAAGCGGACACTGGTGGCTGCGGTGCCGCCGGGCCCGAAGTGAATAACTGCCGGAAAGGTGGAAAGCTGGTGACATGTCTTCTGAATCGCCGCAAGGCGCCACTCCCCCCGCCACGGCCAACTACACCGAAAAGATGTGGCCCACCCTTTGGATTTGGGTCATTGTGGTGGGACTCTCCGCCGCCGGCATCCTGATCTTCATGCCCATCAGCCCCCTGGCCGGCTACGTGGCATTCGCCGTTCTGCTCGTGTTGCAGGTGGTCATGCTGCTGACCTCCACCCCCACCATCTCCGTGACGCCGGAGACGGTGCAGGTGGGCCGGGCCCAGATTGAGCGCAAGTACGTTGGCGATGTCAGCTACTACTACGGTGATGACGCCACAGCCCAGCGCGGCACCAAACTCAACGGCCTGGCGTACCTGTGCATTCGCGGCTGGATCAGTCCTGTAGTCAAAATTGAGATCACCGACCCCGATGACAAGACGCCCTACTGGCTGGCATCATCACGCAACCCCGAGCACTTTGCCGCAGCACTCGGTGGCGCCGTGCCCACAAATTCCAACTAGCAGCTCAAGCGTTGGACGGCCGCCCAGGCAATGCCGGGGCGGCCGTCCTTGTGTTGCCGCCTAACCTTCGCAGTCCCTGCAGTACTTCAGGCCGTTCTTTTCCTTCACCAGCTGCGAACGGTGCCGCACCAAAAAACATGATCCGCACGTGAATTCGTCGGCCTGTTGGGCCACAATCTCCAAGGCGAGCTCCTCGGGCGACACCTCAGCGCCGGGCAGCTCGTAAAGTTCCGCCAGCTCTGTTTCCGCCAGATCGATCACAGCCGAGGGTTGCGCTGATCGTGCCGCCGTGCGGGGGGCGTGAAAGCTGGTGGTCATCAATACATCCTTACTTCGCTGCCAAGTGCGGCAGATACTAAATACAGCCAATACCATAAGGCGCAAACGTGCACCGCGACCCCCTCCCGGCGTGGAGTTCGCAGCAGGCTTAAGACGGCGTGTGCGCCAGGGCACTCCGGCCCCTGCCGAATGGCCCGGCGGGGCTCAATCGGGCATTATTTCCAAGCCATCTCGCGCCACGCCAAGGCGGGTAGTAGGAAATGCCGGCGTTCAGTGGCAAAGTTTCGAGGGGAACTAGAAGATTTGGGAGAACGGCATGGCTGATTTGCGGCTGGTGGGTGTCCACGACGACGGCGAACACCTGCTGCTCAGTGGTCCCGATGGAGAGAATTACCTGCTCCCCCTCGATGAGGCGTTGCGCACGGCTGCGGCGAAGTCTGCGATTCGCAGCTCCCGGGTGCAGCAAAGCACCGCCCGGATGACGCCGCGGGAGATTCAATCCTTGATCCGAGGCGGAGCAACAGCAGCCTCGGTGGCGGAGCAGTCCTCATTGTCCTTGGAACAGGTTCGCCGCTACGAAGGCCCCGTCCTGGCCGAACGCGAGCACATTGCCAATCAGGCCCGCATTGTTGAGGTGGCTGTGCCAACACCGCACAACGAGGACTACCGCTCGGCGTTCGGTGAGAGCCCCACAACGCTGGAGGAAATGGTCAAGCACCGCCTGGGTGCCTTCGGCATCGACGCGAAGTCCCTTCGCTGGGATGCTTGGCGCGACAGCGCCGGGACCTGGAGCGTCAGCGCGGATTTTGAGCCCGGAACACAGTGGGCAGCCAGCAGCATTGGTGAACCACCCCCTGCCCTGTGGCGTTTCCACCCCGGCCGCAAGGCCCTGCACAATGCCAGCCGCTGGGCCCAGCAGCTGAGCGAACTGGAGCCCCTGGACAGTCCCGTGCCTGAACGCCGGCTCAGCGCCGTGCTGGATGCCCCGTTTGACGTTGAAGCCGAGGCTGACGCTGAGATTGAACCTGATGAAGCAGCTGCTGCACCCGTGGCGGCCGAGGTTGACGAGTACCCGGGCCACGGTTTGTTGGACATGCTCCGATCCAGGCGCGGTGTCCGCCTGGGTATCAATGAAACGGGCGATGATGAGTTGGCAGCGATGCTGGGCACCCACGTCCCCGGCGCGCATCCACGCGATGAGGCCTTGTACGCCCCTGTGACTGGTCCTGCCGAATCTGAGCCAGCCGAGACTGAGCCCGATGCCGAGACTCAAAAGCCGAGCGCCCGGGACAGGCTCCGGGCCATGCCACTGTTGTCGCTGGCACCCAGTCTTGATCAGTCACACCATCACGGGCTGGACAGTGTTGCCGAAGTCAGCACCGAAACCCGTGAAATAGTGCTTTCCGGTGAACCTGGCACACTGTGGCGCCAGGCACAGCCCGACGCGCCCGTTGAAGCCGAGGCAGTGGCTGGGGAAACCGAAGAAAACGGTCCCAGCGACAGCGAAGTTGCTGCCCGCCTGGAGCGGAAGGCTGCCTCCAAACCCAAGCGCTCAAGCGTCCCGAGTTGGGACGAAATCGTCTTCGGCACCAAGGGCGACTAGCACCTCAAGCAACTGACCCGCAGCAGTGGCTGAAAAACACCGAGAATTCGCGTTTTTTCAACCACTGCTGCGGGTCAGTTGCTAAAAAGCTAGTTAGCGGCGTTTGCCCTTGCCTGTTTTGGCGGTTTTCGCCGTGACGGGTATGCGCAGCAGCGGCACGTCCCGCTCTGCCTTGGTGATGGAACCGTGCTGGCCCACAACGTCCATGGCCTGGGCACGGACCCGGCGCAGATCGTAAAACGCTATGGTTTCCCGGGCCAGAATCAGCACATCGCCGATGCGCGCGGCAACGGAGTCGTCCACGGCACCAAAGTAGCCTGCCGCAATGGCCTGCTCCCGGCTGACAACCCACGCCTTCCTGCCAAAACGTTCCACCCAGGCAGCCATGAGCTGATCCCGGGATTCGGCGGTGGCGTCCGGTTCCAGATACAGGTGCACCATGCGGGGCTCGCCTGCCGTATGGCGGACGCCGTCAACCAGTTCGGGGTAAATCGAGTAGTCAATCCGGGCAGACCGTGGCACGTCAACCATGCCGTGGTCGGCCGTGAGCAGGATCAGGGTGTCGGCCGGGGCAGTTTCCGCAAGGCGCTTCATCCCGGCGTCGAGCTCCTCCAACTGGTGCTCCCACTGGGCCGAGTCGGTGCCGTGGGCGTGCCCGGCCCTGTCCAGTTCGCTCCAGTACAGGTAGACGAGTGCCTTGGGCGTGGCTGCCAGGGCCGCAGCCGCCCCTTCAACCCGGGCATGAACGTTGCTGGTGCCAACAAACGTGCTGCCACGCAGTGCGGCGCGGGTCATGGGTGAACTGGCAAAATGCGGCAGGCTGACGGTGGTGCAGGGAACGTCGCCGGCGATCTGTTCAAAAACCGTGGGGAACGGCTGCCAGCGCAGGGGGTCTACGCCGGGATCCCACTGGCCCAGGAGGTTGACCACCTTGTCCTGGCGCGGATCCAGCACGTCGTAACCCACCATGCCGTGCTGGCCGGGGACGGTTCCGGTGCCCAGGCTCGTCAGTGAGGTGGCGGTGGTGCTGGGGAATGCTGCATGGAGGGTGCGGGGGTGCTCCCCGGAGGAATCCTGGGCCTGTACGCCGCGCAGGAAGGGTGCGTGGCCCGAGCGCTGCTTGAGCAGCGCCTTCCCCAGGCCGTCCACCAACACCACGCAGATCCGCGGCGCAGCAGGCAGCTTCAAGACATTCTCAAATGCGGCTGCGCCAATGGCTGCTGCAGCACTGGAGAATACGTCGCCTATGCAGGCCCGGCCGTACGACGGCGCTGCCGGCAGCTCGGGCTGGTTGAACCCGAGCAGGGCCGCGGCGCCACTTGCAGCCGACAAGACGGCTTCCTGCTCCCCCACGGCGCTAGCGGCGGTAATGTGAGCGGCCCAGCCGTGCGCCAAAGGTGGGAAATTTGGAGGTTCCCAGCTCTGCATGGGTGGGTGCTGCCGTGCCGGTGTTGACAGCGCGCAGGGCCCGCGCAAAAGCCTTGGCGTCAGCCACGGCCTGCAGGCCCTCGGCTTCGGCGCTAATGCGCAGGGCAATGTCTTCCTGCGCAATGGTGCCCGAGTAGCCGTGGTCGGAGTCGCAGTTGGGATCCCCGCAGGTGGTGGGGCCCATCTCCACGCGCTGGCCGCCGGACCAGGCGATGGACAGGGTCAATTCACGGGCCGGGTCGGAGGGCTTGTAGTCCTGCGGCTGGGCATAAATGTAGCTGAGCACCACAGACTTGATCTGGCTGGCAGGGACCGACTCGGTGGACACCTGGGCCACCATCTGCTCCCCCGACTCATCGAGCTGGTGGTCATCGACGTGCGTGATGACAAGCATTTCAGCTGTCAGCACCAGAACTGTGATGTGCCGGTGGACTTCCGTCCGGTCAAAGTGGGTTTCCAGGTGCACCAGGTGGGCCAGGCTTTCCTGGCCGTCCAGGGCATCGTTCACCACGTCCGCAACAAGGCGGGGATAAAAACCTGACCGCTGGAGCGCGGATTCCAAATCGCGGGCCGTGGTATTGGCCGGGGCACCGGCTCCGAAGCTGTTCATATGCTCCATTTTTGCACTTTGGGGCCACCGTTGCGAACTGGGCGCAACTTGCGGGCACGACGGCGCGTCTCTCACAACAGGCAGGCGCTAGGAGATCATGGCCCGGCGTGCACTGTCGGTACGTTGTGCGGGGTTGCCAATGCGCAGTTCTGCGGACAGCACGCTCACGGTGGTGGGGCCCACCAAAATGGGCTTGAACTCCATCCACGCGATCCCGGGGTGCTCCTCCTTGAGCATGGCAACGCGTGCCACCAGATCCTCCAGGGCGCCAACATTGCCCGCGGGCAGGCCCTCGTAGCCGAAAAGTTTTACCGCCGCCCTGGGTGAGCGAACCAGGTCAGCCGTGTCGGCCGTTGACAGCGGAGGAACCCTGTGGGCCCAGTCATCGAGAAGGTTCACCGCGTCCCCGGACAGGCCAAAGGAAACCACGGGGCCCAGCAACGGGTCTTCAATGGCCCGCAAGGTGCAGGATTGCCCCACCTCGGCCATGGCCTGCACCTCCAGTGCCTTGCTCCCGTAGGGCTGGAGGTATTTGCGCATCTGGCTGATGTTGCGGCGCAGGGACTCGGCGTTTTCAATGTTGATCCGCACGCCGCCAAGGTCCAGCCGGTGCCGCAATGTTGGGTCGAGCGTCTTGATGGCCACCGGCCAGCCAAGGCGTTCGGCCGCCGCAACAGCATGATCGTCGCTGACAAACGGTACCGACTCCACCACGGAGATGCCGTAATGTCCCAGCAGCTCCCGGGCCTGGTCGGCACGCAGCGTGGTGAGCTCTGCCGTGGTGACCCCTTCCAGCCAGGACTCCAGCAAGGCTGCGGCCGCTCCCGGGTTGACGTCGGCGGGCGCTTGAAAGACGGGTGCTTCCAGGGTGAGCCAATGGGCATAGCGGCTCACGGCGGCCAGGGCGGCAACGGCAGCGCCCGGGCTGGAATAGGCCGGCAGAGTTTTTGAGGCAGCCATTTGCCGGTTGACGTGAATCCGGGGATCAACAATGCCTGTGAAAACTGCCAGCACGGGCTTGCCGGAGGAATCCGAGCACTCCTGCAGAGTTGCGGCGATGGTCTCCACGGGCAAGCCAATCACGGGCAGCAGCGTGACAATGGCCGAATCCGCCCCCGCCAGGGCAGCCAGCACTGAGCGTTTGAGCAGCGGCAGCGCCCTGGACTGGCCAATGTCAAGCAACAAATTTGTCTGCTGCGTGGCCACGCTCAGCCCCTGTTGCTCGGCGGCGTCGGCCACCACCGCACCCAGTGCCGCCGAGTTTCCAATAATGGCCAGTCCCGGGCCTTGGGGCAGCGGCTGGCCCACCAGAAGTTGCGCCACGTCGGAGAGCTCTTCAATGGTGTTCACGCGCACCACCCCGGACTGGCGCAGCATGGCATCCAGCGCACCGGCCGGGGCCTGGGTGGTCCGCACCGAGTGGCCGGGCGGCAGCCTCAGGCCCATGGAGTCGGACTTGGCCACAACGACGGGTTTGTGCCGGGCCAGACGCCGCGAGATGCGGGCGAACTTGCGCGGATTGCCAATGGATTCCAGGTACAGCCCGCACGCCGTGGTGTTGGCGTCGTCCTCCCAAAACTGCATCATGTCATTGCCTGACACGTCCGCCCGGTTTCCCGCCGAGAGCACGGTGGAAATGCCCACATCCCGGCGGCTGAGCGAAGCAAAGAGGGCAACACCCAAGGCGGCCGACTGGGTAAAAATACCCAAACCGCCCTGAACCGGCAGGGCCGGGGCCATGGAGGCGTTCAGTGAGACTGCCGGGTCGGTGTTGGCCAACCCCAACGACGCCGGACCCACCAACCGCATGCCGTTCGCCCGGGCTTGGCGCACCAGGGCGCGTTGCCGCGCCAAGCCCTGTTCGCCGTCGTCGGCAAAACCTGCCGTGGCAATCACCAGGCCCTTCACCCCT
>JBDTQM010000078.1:0-16154 GCA_039932175.1 Specibacter sp. | reverse complement strand
CTGGAGAAGAAGCGCGCCCGCCTGGAAGTCCAGGGCAAGAAGGACGCCAAGCAGGCCAAGCGGCTCACCGAGGAACTCGAATGGGTGCGCTCCAACGCCAAGGGCCGCCAGACCAAGTCCAAGGCTCGTCTTGCCCGCTACGAGGAAATGGCTGCCGAGGCTGACCGCACGCGCAAGCTCGACTTCGAAGAAATTCAGATTCCGCCGGGCCCGCGCCTGGGTGGCATCGTTCTGGAAGCCGAGAACCTCAAGAAGGGCTACGGCGACCGCGTACTGATCGACGGCCTGACATTCACCCTGCCCCGCAACGGCATTGTTGGCGTCATCGGCCCGAACGGTGTCGGCAAGTCAACTCTCTTCAAGACCATTGTTGGCCTTGAAGAGCTCGACGGCGGCAAGCTCAAGGTGGGCGACTCCGTCAAGATCTCCTACGCCGACCAGAGCCGTGGCGGCATCGACCCGGACAAGACCCTGTGGGAAGTTGTTTCCGACGGTCTTGACTACATCCAGGTGGGACAGGTTGAAATGCCTTCCCGTGCCTATGTTGCAGCCTTTGGTTTTAAGGGACCGGATCAGCAGAAGAAGGCAGGTGTGCTCTCCGGTGGTGAGCGCAACCGCTTGAACTTGGCGCTGACCCTGAAGCAGGGTGGAAACCTGTTGCTTCTGGATGAGCCCACTAACGACCTTGACGTGGAAACCCTCAGCAGCCTTGAAAATGCGCTGCTGGAATTCCCTGGCTGTGCCGTGGTGGTATCGCACGATCGCTGGTTCCTGGACCGGGTGGCCACCCACATCCTCGCCTACGAAGGCACCGATGAGAACCCGGCCAACTGGCACTGGTTTGAGGGCAACTTCGATTCCTACGAGGAAAACAAGGTTGAGCGCCTGGGCGCCGATGCGGCCCGTCCGCACCGCGTCACGCACCGCCGACTGACCCGCGACTAAAAGCCCCAGAGAGAATGGCCGGTCCCATCATGGGGCTGGCCATTCTTGGTATCTGGGCTGGATGGAACAGCTTCGGCGATCTCACTGGACAGATAATACCGCCATAAAATTTCATAGCGGCGTTATCTGTCCAGTCACAGCGGCGACCCGGTCAGCACGTCCCAGTGCTGGACCTGGAACCGAAAATCAGTCGGTCAGCGTGCCTTCGGGGACGCGCAACATGCCTTCCTGGGCCACAGTGGCGACCAGCACGCCGTCGCGGTTGAAGAAGCGGCCCAGATTAAGCCCGCGCGCCTCGGATGCGCTCGGGGACTCGGCCACATAGAGCAGCCAGTCGTCCACCTGAAGCGGACGGTGCCACCACATGGCATGGTCCAGACTGGCAACGCTGATGCCGGGCATGGCCCAGCTGATGCCGTGGCGTCGCAGGGACGGCTCCAGCAGCGTGTAGTCGCTGGCGTAGGCAAGGGCCGCGCGGTGCAGGTTCTGGTCCGCGGGCATGGGGCCCAGCGTCTTGAGCCACACGGCCTGGTGCGCCACATTTTGGCCCTTGACGTCAAAATAAATGTTGGCGCCAACATGGCGGATGTCGAAGGGCCGCTCGTACGCCCACGCCTGGGCCACGGGGTGGTCGATGCCACCGAGCAATTGAGCCGACGTCGGCAGTGTTTCAGGGGCGGGAATGCCCTCCGGCATGGTGTCCTGATGCTCAATGCCATGGTCGGGGCGCTGGAAAGAGGCGATCATCGACAAAATGGGGGCACCGCCCTGGTAGGCATGCGCCCGGCGGGCCGAGAAGGACCGGCCGTCGCGCAGCCTCTCAACACCGAACGTGATGGGGGAGGCGGCGTCGCCAGGCCGCAGAAAATAGCCATGCATGGAGTGCATGAGGTGCTCGCTGCCCACGGTCCGCGATGCGGCCACCAGCGACTGTGCCAGCACCTGACCGCCAAAAAGGCGCGGACGCGGCGCGTTGGCATCGCCCAGGCCCACAAAAATATCTTCATCCGTCTGTGCCCCGCCGGCGTCGGAGAGCTCCAGGATGCGCAGGAGTGTTTCCATCGGGTCAGCTGTTGGTGGCGTTGCATTCATAAACGTGACTCTATGTGTCTGCGTGCCATGGCGACAAATGGTATTTCGGGCATGAATCCACCCGCCGCGGGCTGCTTTGCTGTGACCTTGCCAACTTCGATTGGTGGCGCCCCTGAGGCTTTGACATGATGAAAGCATGGCATCAGGCATCCAGATTTCCCAGCAAATACGTTTCGGCGACATTGACTCCTACAACCACGTCAACAATGTGGTCTTCCTGCAATATCTGGAGGACGCCCGCGTTCAGCTGACCTATTCGGAGCTGCCCGAGGGAGGCACCTTCCAGGACCTCATCGGAGCAGACCTGTTCACCCTGGTGGGCCGCAACGAAATCGAGTACCTGCTGCCCATCGGGTTCCGCCCCGCACCGATATTCGTGAACATTTGGATCACCCACATCGGCGGCTCCAGCTTCGACTTCGGCTACACCGTCAGCGAGGCCGACACCTCAATCATTTACGCCCAGGCCGCCACCTCCATGGTGCTGGTGTCACGCACCACGGGCCGTCCGGTCCGGCTCACCGAGCCCCAGCGTGCCGCCCTGGAAGCGTGGCGCGGGGACCCCGTGCCGTTCAAACGCGGCGCCAGCCGCCCATCCACCACAGAAGAGGCGACCCGCTGATGTCCACTGCCACCCACACCGATGAATTGGTTCTTGCCGACGCCGGAACCCTTGCGGATTTGCGCACCTTTGTGACCCGTGCCCGTGCCGCGGACGACGGCGCCATCCGGCTTCAGGGGGCAGGTCACGTTCTCGCGGCCTACGTGTGCGTCATGCGTGCCAAGCTTTTGGGCGAGGGAACGCCCACCATTCTGGGCCTGCGCACCATGGCGCTGGCCTCGGCGTCGGGCGTTGATGCGACAGTCTCCCTGGCCTCCGTGGCCGACCGACTGGCCCGCATGGACGGCGACGATGTCCGGCTGCCCATCCCGCCCATGGGCGTGAACGAATCGTGGGCCGCCGTGAGTGCACCCCGGGGCGCTTGGGAGGAGGCGGGCACCATCTCCGCCGACACCCTCATTGCCGTGGCGAAGGCCGGTGTGCAGGAGATTGGCCAGATCATCCCGGTCAATCCGGGCGCCCTGCTGGTCAACAACGTCCGCTCCTCCGTTTGGGGCCGGCCCATGGACGGTGTATCCGGTGAGGTCCCCGGAGGTGCGGCGTTCGCAGCCTACGCCCTCGGCTTTGTGGCACCCGGCGAGAGCGGCACTGTTTACCGTTCCCACAAGTGGCTGCGCATCAGCACCAACCGCGGCCACATCCTGGTCCGCCCCAAGTCAGTCCTGTAGTCCACCACCGCCGGGCACCGCCGTGTCGAACGTACAGCAGTTGTTGATGTTCGCCGCGTAAACATCAACAACTGCTCCCCGTTCGATTGAGTTTTTTGCCGCGGGGCCCGCTGGACTCGCATCAACGGCCCACCCACCAGGCAAACCTGTCCTTGCCACGTGATGAGTACCGAGGATAATGAGTTTAGAGGCCCAGTCATTTGCCCCTCGCTTCCGGGGACAGCGTCGACCGGCTGCCAGATTGGGCTGGTGACGTTTCAAGGGGGTCGCCATGCGGTGGTTGGCGAATGCGCGAAAGTGCCCAGCTCTGGCGCTCCTGATCGCCGTTGTGGCCCTGGGTGGCTGCAACGCCGGCCCGCCAGGGGAAGGCACGGCACCACCCGGGTACTCCTCAGCGGCTCCCGGGGGTGGCGCTGTAGCACCCGGGGATTCCCCAGCGCCTGGCGGCGCTGCAGGGTCGTCGCCGAAACCGCCCGCGCCTGCCCCAGACGGCGGCGGCTCCGGTCCGAACGGCTCCGGCCTAAACAATGGCGTTCAGCTCGCCTGGGTGCCGCCGGGCCCCGTTGATGCAGGGGACCCGCCCCAGAGCCAGTGGTACAAGCTCCTTGAGGCCAAGGATTGCGACGGGTTGGCAGCCGCGGTGGCAACCGGGAACGCAAACACCGAGGACGGACCCGCACTCTATGGCGCAGCCACTGCCGTGTGCCGGGCCGTTTACCAGGGACAGTCTTCGGCGTGGACGGATGCGGCGGCCGCCTTGGCGCCGCTGCAGGAACCGGAGTCGGAGCGCTGCCATGACCGGGCGGCCTACCAGCTTGTGGCAGCGGCGCTTGCCGTGCATGCCCAGGATCCCTCCCTCACTCCAGTGCCGGCGGCCGGGACCGGAACAGCGTGCCCGCTGGTTTTGACCGGGTTGGACGCGCAGCAGGGAGACGGCCCCACGAACACCCCCTCGGGCGGCTTGGCCGGCGGCCGCTTCCAGATGGTCGGCCGCTTTCTCGACGTCACTGCCGTCCAGGTGGGCGAGCAGAGCGTGACCGCCGTACCGGACCCGGACCAGCAGGGGCGCTGGGTGGTGGTCATTCCTGCAGCGGCCGCTGCCGGCGCTGTCACCGTGACGGCCGAAGGGAGTTCGGGGCCAATCCCGGGATCCTTCACGTTCACATATCTGGATGAAGGTGCGTCCCCGGAATCCGCCACACCGACATCCGAGGCGCCCAGCGAGCTTCCGGCACCCGTTGAAAGCGCAGGGTGATGGACGGCCGGGACAGTGCGTCCGAGGGGCCGGGTGACGACGCGGACACGGCAACCGGTGGGGGATCACCTGACCCCGATGTTCCGTCGATGATGTCCAAGTTCCTTGCGGTGGTCTCCTCGATAGGGCCTCCCGTTACGGTCGCCACGGCACTGCTCGTGTACTTTGGCTGGGCACGCTCCGACGCGCAGGCCCGAGCCATGGGCCTGGACGTGAGCTTGTTTGGTTATACAGTGCAGGACTATTCCCTGCGCAGCATCAAGTCCATGTTTTTTCCACTGGTCTGCATCCTGCTTTTAGGCCTGCTGTGGCTGGTCGCGGACAGTTGGCTCCGCGGCCAGCTTCCCTCCGGACGGCGCAGCGTATTGGTGGCCAGGAT
The DNA here is from genome assembly GCA_039932175.1 of Specibacter sp. Lineage (GTDB taxonomy): Bacteria > Actinomycetota > Actinomycetes > Actinomycetales > Micrococcaceae > Specibacter. The sequence goes on along the minus strand of JBDTQM010000078.1, from coordinate 11,193 downwards.
GTCCACCGCGGCGATGGTGTCCGGCATGGTCCTCGCCGCCACCTGCTGGGTGCTGGCCGTGGTGCGCCCGGGGGGAGTGTTTCTGGTAGTTCCGTTTCTGATGGCTGGCGGGGTCCTGCTGGCATGGTGGGGTGCGCGCCTGCGCCGCCTTGCCAATGTCCGGACGCGGCCCCGGGCCACGGGGCGGACTGCGCTCCAGCACAGGGCCCTTGAAGCAACATTCACGTTCACGCTGGTGACGGCGCTGCTGTTCTGGGGGACTTCGGATTTTGCCCAGGTCGTGGGGCGTGGCCAGGCGGGCGCCATCGAGGCGCAATTGCCGAACCTGCCGCGCGCGGACGTCTACAGCCATGCCGAGCTGTCCATCGGCGCCCCCGGGGTGACACAGCTTGTGCTGGGCACTGCTGAGGCCCCACTCTACAAATACACCGGAATGCATCTGCTGGTGGCCAGCGGCGGCCGCTTTTTCCTGCTGCCCGACACCTGGACTCTTGCCCGGGGCACAGTGGTGGTCCTGCCGGACAACGACGCCGTCCGGGTAGAGTTCGGCAAGCACTAGCGGCCAGCCTCGCGACCGGGCAGTTGTTGTTGATGTTGACACCAATCATCAACAACAACTGCCCGTTCACGAGGCCGGATTCGGGCCGGGTCCTAGGCGGAGTTGACCAGCGAGTGCGCCGCCCGCTCCAGGTAGTCCCAGAGCGTGGCATCGTGCATGGGGGAGAGCTGCGCTGCGTCCACGCCCTTGCGCATGGCGGCCAGCCAATGGTCGCGCGCCTCGGGGGTCACGGCAAACGGGACGTGGCGCATGCGCAGGCGCGGGTGTCCGCGTTCCTCCAGGTACGTGCGCGGCCCGCCCCAGTACTGCTCAATGAACATCAGCATGCGGCGCTCGGCCGGGCCCAGGTCCTCCTCGGGATACAGGGCCCGCAGCAGGGGATCGGCTGCCACGCCCTGATAAAACACGTGGATGATCGTCGCAAACGTCTGGCGCCCGCCAACCTGCCCGTAGAACGTGTCGGAGTAGTCGGCCGGCTCATCCTCCTCGGGACCCGCCACGGGGGTTGCGGTGGGGACCGGCCGCCCCAAGGTGGTGGCGAAGGGCAGCATCCGCGGCTGTGGTTCGCCAAACTGCGGCGGAATGGGCGTGCCCTCGGCGGGGCCGGTGGCGTCGGGGCCCTGGGTGGCGGGGGAAGGAAGGAGGTTCTCGGAGTTCATGGGGTTGACGATGCTTTCTAGTCCGAAGACTCTGATGGTTCATTGGTCAGGGGCGTGGCCGACGCCGGGACAGGCCCGGGTGCCGGGGCGGCGCCTGTGGCCGGGGCGCCGGGGGAGACGGGCGCATCGGGTTCCGGCGCCGGTTCCCGGTAGCTGCCCTTGGACCTGTTGCCCAGGCGCAGGATTTCACCGTTGCGCAAGTACCACAGGGTGCCGTCCTCGGCCATGACGCGGGTGATGCGCAGGCCCAGGTATTCCACCGTGCCAATGACCTCGCTGGTCTGGATGACGTCGCCGATCCCGTACTGGTCCTCGATGGTGATAAAGACGCCGGCCAGGAAATCGCGGATCAACTGCTGGGCGCCAAAACCAACGGCAATGCCCACCACTCCCACGCTGGCCAGCAGCGGTGAGATGTCCACCCCAAAGGCGAGCAGGACGTAGAAGCCTGTCACCACCACAACAATGCTGGTCAGGATCGAATTCAGCAGGGTGCCAATGGTGTGGGCCCGCTGCACCCGGCGCTCATGGTCAAGGGCGCGAATCATCGGATCCATGCCGCGCAACATGGGTGCGGCCCAGCGCATGGATGTCTGGCCCAGCCGGCCGCGCTCGGCCTTGGCAGGTTTGAGCAGAAGACGGATGAGATAGTGCAGAACCAGCCAAACGACCAGCCCGACGGCTATCGCAATGCCGGCCTCGAACAGGTTGTCCAGGAGGGTGTCGTTGGGGTTGTTAATGCTTTCCAAACCGTTTTACCTTGCATCAGTTGGGGACAGGATGAACCCTTCAACCCTAGCGCGGACACGCCCCGGAGTCAGTCCTGTGTGGGCGCAAGCACTCCGGGCTTATGGTGGATAGGGAAATTCACGCTGCGGGCAATGAAGCACTTTGCCGCAGCCTGGGCATGCAGGCCCAGTGCCAACTCTTCGGTGGCGGGGTCTGCCACGGAGATCCGTGGATGCAAGGTGACCGATTCAAATTGGCCGCTGCCGTCGGGGTTCAACACCAGCGTGCCAGTGGCAGAGTCCTCATACTTGGTGACGACCACCCCATGCAGGACGGCCACATGCAGGTAGGAGAGCATGTGGCATTGCGAGAGTGCTGTGACCAGCAGCTGTTCGGGGTTCCAGCGTTCCCGGTCCCCGTGGAAGGTCCTGTCCGCGGAACCCAGCAGGGTGGGCAGGCCAACGGCCGTGACGCTGTGGTCACGGCCGTAATCCCTGTACGCGGACGTCCCGGTTCCCCGGTTACCCGTCCAAGAAACATTTACCTCGTAGTGGTGAAGGTTCATAGCCATAGGGCCAAGCGTAGCGCCCGGGAGTTCGCTGCGCCCCAGCGCCCTACAGGAACACCCGCAGGGCCGACGTGTAGCCGTACAGGTAGCCGTCCTTGGTTGGGTGGAATACAAACGGATTCACGTCACCTGGCCCCACAATCCACTGTGATGCCGAAGGGATGCCGTGGCCGGCAAACGCCCAGGCCACCGGAACGTAGCGGGCACCATTGGCGAGTGCTGAAATGGCGATGGTGGTGTTGAGCAGGTCGGCCGCGCCATTCATCAATTTGGCTGTCTTCACCTGGTCGGCAGGGTAGCCCAGCAGGGCCATGTTGCCGGGTTCAAACAGCCTCGGATAGCCCACAAAGGCAATCTTCGCCGCAGGTACTCTCAACTTGATGGACTTGACCAGCTTCTTGATGCTGGTGGGCAATTGGGTCAGTTTCTGCAGTGAGGCGTTCAACGCCGCCGTGCAGGTGGCGCTTTGCGGCGCTGCCAGGCAGGCCGCCGAGACGTCACCGGTGCCAATGTCATTGCCGCCCACCGTCAACGTGATCAGTTTCGTGGTGGCGGGGATCAGCGGCACCTGATACATCTGGACGTCGTCGATCTTGGCGCCGTAGCAGGCAACGTTGAGCATCGTTTTCCCTGTTGCAGCCGCGTATGCGTTGCCGTAGCCGTTGGGGCTCTGCAGACACGGCAGGGCCTCAGCGCCGCCGCCCGTTCCTGCAGAGTAGGAATCACCCATCACCGTGTAGGTGACAGGCGCTGCCTGTTGGGCTGTGGCCGGAACGCCGGCCACCCCCGCGATGAGCCCCAGACTCAGCAAAGCCGCTACGCCAGTGCGTGCGGCCAACTTCCTCAAAGATAGCGAGTACATGTCCTGAAGCTACCCCCGAAACGGCTGCGGGGGTAGACTTTTGGGCACGATTGTTTGGACCACTTCCGCGGCCGTGGAAGCGTAAATAAACACAGTCAAAACGCCTCCCGGGATGGGCAAAAGTGCCGCTTGCGGGAGGCGTTTTGGGTGCCGGCTAGTGGTCTGCCGCCTGTGCCTTCAAGGCTCGCACAACCCCGTCCCGGCTTTCCACCAGCAAGCGGCGCAGGGCCGGCGTTTCATCCCCCAACGTCGCCAGGAAATCATCCGTGGCCTTCACGGTGGAGTCCGAGACCAGCTGCGAGGGGTACAGCCCGGTGATGATGGTGGAGCTGATCTCATAGGACTTCTCCGCCCACACCTGCTCTATCGCAGCAAAGTACGCGGCCACATAAGGTTCCAGCAAGGTGGTGTCCCAGACTTTGGTGAACCCGGCGATGGCTGCGCGCTGGATGGAGTTTGCCTGATTTCCCTGAACGACGACGGACTCCCAGGTCGCTGCCTTGGCCTCGGCCGTGGGGATGGCCGCGTGCGCAGTGGCTGCCGCGAGCTGGCCGGTTTGGGTGTTGTCCAAGGCCAGGGCGGCGTCAATGGCGGCATCATCCGCCCGGCCGCCAGCTGCCAGCGAGGTCAGGAACTCCCAGCGCATGTCCGTGTCCAGGGTCAGCCCGCCCAGCTCCTGGTCCCCGTCAAGCAGGGCCTGGACCAGGTCCAGCTGTTCCCCGGATTGGGCGTGGGCGGCGAAGGCCTTGACGAACTGCAGTTGCGCGTCAGATTCGGGCGCTGCGGACTGGGCCAGAGCCCAGAGGGAATCGGCAGCAGCAACGGCGGTGGCTTTTTGGTGCCGGGGGGCAACATAGAAGCTCAGCGCAGTGGCCAGCTGGCGCAGCAGCACCTGGATGACAGTGGAGTCCGTCTCAAAACCGATGATGGCCAGCACAAGGTCCACATATTCGCGGGCGGGGGTTTCGCCGTCGCGGGTGGCATCCCAGATCGACGCCGAGACCAGTGTCCGCGGCAGTGATTCCTTGACGTCCTGCACATGTGCCTTCGCCGTGGCGAGCGAGTGGGCGTCCAGGCGGATCTTGGCATAGGCCAGGTCGTCGTCGTTGAGCAGGATCAGCGCGGGGCGCTTGATGCCCACCAGCTCCGGGACCTCCGTGACGGCACCGTCAACATCGAGTTCCACGCGGTGGGTGCGGACCAGCTTGCCCGCATCCGCGCCGGATGTGGCGAAGTCGTAGAAGCCAATCGCGGCACGGTGGGGGCGAAGGGTGGGATGCTCGGCAATGGCGGACTGGAGGATCGAGAATGAGGTGATGGCGCCGTCGTCCGCTACCTCAAGACCGAGCTTGAACGTGTTCACCCCGGCCGTCTCGAGCCACTGCTTCGTCCAGGCGGACAGGTCGCGGCCGCTGGCGGCTTCCAGCTCCACCATGAGGTCCGGCAGCTCCGTGTTCCCCCAGGCGTGCTTGCGGAAGTAGGAGCGCACCCCTGCCATGAACTCCTCCTGGCCAACCCAGGCCACCAGCTGGCGCAAAACGGAGGCGCCCTTGGCGTAGGTGATGCCGTCAAAGTTGACCAGCACGTCCTGAAGATTGTTGATCTCGGCCTTGATGGGGTGCGTGGAGGGCAGCTGGTCCTGGCGGTAGGCCCAGCTTTTTTCCAGCGAGGAGAAGGTGGTCCAGGCACCCACATACTTGGTGTTCTCGGCGGCGGCAAGGGTGGACATGAACTCGGCGAAGGACTCGTTGAGCCACAGGTCGTTCCACCAGCGCATGGTCACCAAGTCGCCAAACCACATGTGGGCCAGCTCGTGCAAGATGGTGATGGCGCGGCGTTCCACCATGGCGTCGGTGACCTTGCCCCGGAACACGTAGCTTTCCAGGAACGTCACGGCGCCGGCGTTTTCCATGGCGCCGGCGTTGAACTCGGGAACAAAGAGCTGGTCGTACTTGGGGAACGGGTACGGGGTGCCGAACTGCTTCTCAAAGAACTCGAAGCCCTGGCGGGTCAGCTCAAACACGTTCTCGGCGTCCATGAATTCCATGAGCGACTTCCTGGCGAACACGCCCAGCGCGATGATGCGGCCGTCGGAGCTGGTCAGCTCGCTGTGCACGCTCTCATAGGGCCCGGCGATCAGGGCCGTGATGTAGCTGGACATGGTCAGGGTGGGTTCAAAATGCCAGACTGCCTTGCCCTCCCCGGCGGCTTCGGGTGCCGGGGTGGGGGAGTTGGAGATGACGTTCCAGTACTCGGGCGCTGTCACATGGAACGTGAAAGCGGCTTTCTGGTCAGGCTGTTCAAACACGGCAAACATGCGGCGGCTGTCCGGCACCTCAAACTGGCTGTACAGGTACACCTCGCCGTCCGCGGGGTCCACAAACCGGTGCAGGCCCTCGCCGGTGTTCATGAAGTGGGCGTCGGCGACCACTGTCAGTACGTTCTCGGCGGCGAGTGAGGGCAGTTGGATGCGTACGCCGTCGGACACCTGTGCAGGGTCCAGCTCCACGCCGTTCAGCGTCACCTGGTGCACAGCGGCGGTCACCGCGTCAATGAACGACGCCGAGCCCTCCTTTGCGCTGAACGCCACAGTGGTGGTGGAGGCGAAGGTCGTCTCCGAGGTTGTCAGGTCAAGACTCACGTCATAGCTTTTGACGGTGAGGGTGGCCGAACGCTCAATGGCTTCGGCACGGGTCAGATTCATACCAGGCAAGGTGTTGCCTTCCGTTCAGGGGTCGGTGGAGCCAGGCCGTGGACACTGCGTGAGCGTGGCCTGCGGCACATTGAAATGATTCTTACACGTTACTGCTCCGGGAGCCCTCCGGCGCTGCCAACATGCCCGTAGTTGATCAGTGGGGGCGCCTGGGGCAGGGTTGTAACGCGGGGCCGTTCACGGCCCGCCGTGAATTGCTGGATCGAATGCATGAAGGTGGGGCGTTTTTCGTGGGGGAGCAAATGCGCGGTGTTGCGGTGGAGCAGGCATACAACCGGCGGTGGCTGATGGGCCTGATCGTTGGCCCGCTGCTGGTGGGAGTGTTCGCGGCGGCATGGATGATTGCGATGGCAGACCGGCTGCCGGATGAGCTGGCGTCCCACTGGAACGCCAAGAATGAGGTGGACGGCTGGATGTCCCTGGCCGGTGCAGCCTGGATGGCAGTGGGAATGGGGGCCTTTGGTGCGCTCATTGCCCCGCTGGCGCTGCTGCTTCGGGCTCAAACGCCGCTGGTTGCCCGCATCGGGGTTGGGTTCGGGCTGGTTTTCAGTGTGGCTGCTGTCGCCTTGTCCGTGGCTATTGTGGCAGGGCAGCTGGACCTTGCAGACACCTCGCAGGCCGAACTTTCCGGCCCGATCATGGCGGCCGGCATCGCAGCGGCCTTCCTTGTTGGTTGCGTTGCGGCATGGCTGTACAGGCCCGGCGAGGTGGAGCGGACACAGGATCCTGAGGTGCTGGACGCAAATGAATCAGCCACCGCCTCGGGCTCAGGCGTTGCCCGTGACGCGCAGGCACGCGCCGCGCGTGGGGAAACCCTGCGCATCAAGGTGTCCATGGGCGCCTGGACCTGGGTCTTGAGCCTTGGCATGGCCGGCATCGTTGGGCTGGGCACCTTCTTCATTTTCCCCGCACTGGCCCTGCTGGGCGTGGTGCTTGCCGCCATCGTCTGGGTTTTTTGCCACGGCACTGTCGTCATCGGACCCGACGGGTACAAGGTGTTGGCAGGCGGGTTTTGGCAGATCATGCCGCTGCAATGGCGGGAAATCCGGCGCGCCACGGTGCAGGACATCAAGGCCATGGACTACGGCGGCTGGGGCTATCGAATGAATGCCGGAAGCATCGGATTCATCATGGGCAGCGGCCCGGCGGTGGTGATCGAGGCTGGCTTCCACCAGAAGTTTGTTGTCTCCATCCCTGACGTTGAAACCGCCGGGGAGGCAGCAGCCCTGATCAACGCTTACATCCACGCGGCGAAGGTGAAAAACTAGAGCCATGGGACACGGCAACGGCAAGGGCAATGGAACCGCGCAGGAGCGACACATGGATGCGCGGGCGTTGCGTTTCGCCGTCATTTTTGCCGTACTGCTCTCCGCCGCCCTGCTCCTTGGCGGCTTCCTCATCAGGGACCGGCTCCCCAGCGGTGTGGTTCCGCCCCTGGGCGGCAGCCCCATCCCTGTTCCGGTGTTCCTGGGCTGGGGAGTGGGGCTGATCCTGCTCTCGGGTGCCGGGGTGGGCAGCCAAGGCGCCCGAACCGCCCTGTCCGCCACGTTCCGGCGCGTGCTTTTAGGTACGGCGGTGGCGCTTGAGCTGGCGGTCTTCACCCTGTTTGTTGCCACACTCCTGGGCCAGGGGGGCCAGGGCGGGCTGCCCTCGGTGCGGGTGGACGGGTTTGTGCTCCTCATGGGCTCCGGGCTGGCTGCTGCCATGGGTATTGTGCTGGCCATGACCTTCAAGCCCGTTGAGCAGTGGGGGGCGGCCGACGACCTTGCCCTGGCCCGGGCATTGGCAGCCGAGGCGGATCCCACAGCCGGCAATGACCAGATGGCCTACTTCCTGCACCCCCGAAGCTCGGTCATCATCATGATCCTGCTGACGGGCATACTGCCGGGAACATTCCTTGCCCTGATCAACCCCTGGATCTTCCTTGCCGCGGTGGTGCTTGCCCTTGCAGTGGTGGGCATGCTCTGCGCCACCGTGGAAGTGGACAGGGAGCAACTGCGCGTAAGACTGGTGGGGGTGGTGCCCGTGCTGCTGGTCCCCTGCCAGGGGGTGGACGGGGCGGTGTCCCTGGACATCATTGCCAAGGACTACGGCGGCTGGGGCCCTCGCAGGCACAGCGGCACCGCCACGTTCCTGACACACTCGGGCGCCGCCGTCGTCCTTCGGCAAAGCAACGGCGGCAAGGTTGTTGTCAGCGCACCGGACCTGGACATCGCCGACGATCTGGCGCAAATCCTGAACCGCAGGGCCGGGAAGGCGACCCACGAGCACTAGCCGGTCCATGAATTGGCGCCGTCGTGGGTAGGCTTGGCGGTGACGTAATCACCCGCACAGATAAAAGGAATCCTCATGCGCGTTCACATCGCAACAGACCACGCCGGCATGGAGCTCAGCGCCCACCTCATCACAGCCCTGGCCGCCAAGGGCTACGACATGGTTGACCACGGCCCGCAGGCTTACGACGCCGAGGACGACTACCCGTCCTTCTGCATCAACGCAGCGCTCGCAGTGGTTGCCGACCAGGCTGCCGGCGTGGACGCACTGGGCATTGTGCTGGGCGGCTCCGGCAACGGCGAGCAGATTGCCGCCAACAAGGTCCAGGGCGTCCGGGCGGCACTGGCCTGGAACCTTTCCACGGCAACGCTGGCCCGCGAGCACAACGACGCCAATGTGGTTGCCGTGGGCGGCCGCCAGCACAGCGTTGACGAAGCCACGGAGATCATCGAAGCGTTCCTGGCTGAGCCCTTTAGCAACGCCGAGCGCCACGTGCGCCGCATCGGCAAGATTGCCGCGTACGAGACCACCGGCGACGTCGTCGAGTAACGTCCGTTTTTTGGGCCCCGGAATTCGGGGCCTGTGAGGGCAGGCAGGCGCATTGGTGGCGTCTGCCTCCCCTGAATTTGTTTGCTGCCTTTGTCCGCGGCGACCATCAGTCGAGCCGCCCTTTCTGCACCGCCAAGTCGAGGAGAAGCAATGCCTGAGGGTCATTCCGTGCACCGCCTGGCCCGGCAGTTCCAGGACGTCTTTGGCGGGGCCAGGCTGGCCGTCTCGAGCCCGCAGGGTAAATTTGCCGACGGCGCCGCCAGAATTGACGGCCACGTCCTGGCCGCGGCCGAGGCCCACGGCAAGCAACTGTTCCTGTACTTTTCGCACGACCTGGTGATGCGCGTGCACCTTGGCCTCTACGGGGCGTGGGACTTTGGCGGCGACTCCACCTTTGCCGGGGCCTCCAGCATTGGTGCCCCGCGGCGCATCGGCGAGCAGGAAGTTGCCGGTGACCCTGGCGACAGCGGGTGGGCCCACGCGTCCGAGGGCCCCGCGGAGAGCTTGCGGGTCGGGGGAGGACGCGGGGAATATGACGGCCCGCCGGAACCCAAGGGGGCTGTGCGTGTCCGCCTCGTCTCGGCCCACGGCTGGGCTGATCTGCGCGGGCCCACCGCCTGTGAGGTGATCACCCCGGCCGAGGCAGTGGCGGTGCGCAGCAGGCTGGGGCCGGATCCCTTGAACAACAGGCCAGGCGACGCCGCGGAGTTTGCCCGCCGGATCCGCAAAAGCAGCACAAGCATTGCATTGCAGCTCATGAAGCAGGAAGTGCTGGCCGGCGTGGGCAACGTGTACCGGGCGGAAGTATTGTTCCGGCTGGGCCTGGACCCGATGCTCCCCGGCACGCAATTGCAACGCGAGGAAGCCCGTGCGCTGTGGAACGACACAGCCGCCATCATGGCCGACGGTGTCCGCGACGGCCGCATCATCACCACTGAGCTGCGTGACAGGCCGTCGGGCCTGGGCGTCGACGTGGGCCGGCCCCTTCCTGCAGCCGCCGGGCAGCCAGCACCAAGGTCATCGCGGCACAATGCTCCCGGCAAGCCCAATATTGACGTCCCGGCCGGTGACGCCCACTATGCCTACAAGCGTGAAGGCCTGCCGTGCCGGCATTGCGGCACCGAAATTGCCATGAAGGAACTGGGCGGCCGGAAATTGTATTGGTGCCCGGCCTGCCAAGGTGACTGAGGGTGAACAATGCCGCCGGCTCCGGCCGATTTGCGGGAGTGGCAAAAGGGTTGATAGTGTTACAGCGTTGTTCGGCCGCAAGCCGAAAACTACGGGGGCGTAGCTTAATGGTAAAGCCTTAGTTTTCCAAACTAATGACGCGGGTTCGATTCCCGTCGCCCCCTCCAAAACAAGCAATCCCCGGCCGGCTGGTCGGGGATTTTTTCATGCCGCGCCAGTGCGAGAGCGTTGGCCAAAATCACGCCATTGCTGCGAGAGGGTTTGGGCAAGGGTGCGGCGAACGGGGGAGCCAAGCCGCCGACGTCGTGCGCAGGAACCACCAAACGGCGCGCGGGGAGCACCGATTGTGCATCTGGGAACTTTTGCCCGTAGACTGTTCCGGGCAACTACGGGGCGTAGCGTAGTGGCTAGCGCGCCTGCTTTGGGAGCAGGAAATCGCAGGTTCGAGTCCTGTCGCCCCGACTTCAGCATTATCCGGTTCACGTTTGGTCAGTGACTGCCCATGTGCTGGGCCAATATATCCATCAACAGACCATCAGGAGTACCACGCTGTGAAGAGCGCTGTCGAAAACCTCACACCTACTCGGGTAAAGCTCGATGTTGAGGTTTCTTTTGAGGAATTGAAGCCCAGCATCAAAGAGGCTTACAAAACGATTGGCACCCAGGTCCAGGTGCCTGGCTTCCGCAAGGGCAAAGTCCCCAACTCGTTGATCGATCAGCGCGTTGGCCGTGGCTACGTTTTGGAAACAGCCATCAACTCCGGCCTCAACGGCTGGTACCAGGAAGCTGTCGTCGAGAACAAGCTCATCCCCTTGAGCCGCCCCGAGGTTGAAATCACAGAAGTTCCCGATCCCACGGGCACCGACGGTGTTGTCAAGTTCCACGTTGAACTGGACATCCGCCCCGAGATCGAACTGCCTGATTACTCTGGCATCGAGGTTGAGGTTGAAGCTGTTGAGGCTTCCGAGGAGGACACCACCAAGGCACTGGACGAGCTGCGCGCCCGCTTTGGCACCTTGAAGGCTGTTGACCGCCCGGCTGTCGAGGGTGACTTCCTCACCATCGACATCGCCGCCAAGATCGACGGCGAAG
>JBDTQM010000077.1:0-16285 GCA_039932175.1 Specibacter sp. | reverse complement strand
GGTCTTCGGGCCACGAATACAGTCTGCTGCCTTGCGGACCCTCGATGCTGATGCTGGTGCTGAAGGGCCTGCCGTCCGGACCCCACTCCCCCTGCAGATGGCTGAGCGCCCCGTTGACATGTGTCAGGGCCACTGTGGCCGTGACCGGGCGGGGCAGGATGCCGGCAACACTGGGCGGGTCCTGCACAGCATGAACGCGTTGCACCTCACCGGCGAGCCAGCGGGCCTGGTCAAGGTCGTGAATCATTTGGTCCCTGACAATCCCTCCCCCCAAGGACTCGTTGAAGAACCACGAACCGGCCGCCGGCGCAGCACTGGCACGGCTCAGGCGCAAAACCGCAGGATCCTGCTCGGAATCCGCATCCAGCTGCTCCTTGGCCGCAACATACTCCGGGAAGAACCGCACCACATGCGCCGGAAAGAGCCGGACGCCGGCTGCACGGGCAGCGCGGGCGATCCCGACGGCCCGCTGCGTGGTCTCCGCCAGCGGCTTTTCGCAGATCACGTCCTTGCCGGCGGCGATGGCGGCCATGGCGTACTGGTGGTGCGTGGTGGTGGGCGTCAGGATGCTGACCATGTCACTGGCCGCCAGCAGCTCCTCCAAGGTGGCCGCCTCCGTGACACCATAGCGATGCACCAGCTGTGCCGCGCCGGAGCGTGAATAGATGCTGACGTGTGCGCCCAGCTGCTGCCAGCCGGCAATGTGGACGCCGGCAATGCCGCCTGCGCCAATGAGGCCAATTCTCAATTGCGTCACAAAAAGTTCCTTAGCGTCGCTCTGGGCGGGGATCGCTTACCACCCTACTGCGGGCGGGCACCCACGTCCCCTCCGTGACGCGGCACGCTCCCGGGGAGCACGCCGGCGGCACGTCACTGCGGCTGTTGCAGGAACTCCGGCAGGGACTCCACGTAGACGGTCTGCGGCGGCTCCAGGTACATGACGAGCACCCGCCCGCCCGTGGCGAACACGCTGCTGCCGTCATAGGGGCGGGCCAGGTACGCCGCGGTTCCTCCCCTGACTTCCAGCATGACCTCGCCCAAGGTGTCCGGGCCAATGGCACCGGTGACGCGGCCAATTTTGCCCGTCAGGCTCCTGTCACGATCCCTGTGCATGCGGGGGCTCCTGCGGCTTGGACACGCGGCCGTTCCTCAGTGACGCCTGCATGGCCGGCAGGTAGCTGCCCACCTGCGACAGAATCCCGCCCACCATGTTGTTGATGCCGTCGCCGCCGTTGAGCACTGTCAGCTGGCCCACGTGGGCGAATGGTTCCGCGGCCGCCGCCACGATGGCCGGCATGTTTTCGGCCAGCTGCTGGGAGATGACAGCATCCTGGTTGGTGCCCAGCGCTTCTGCGCGGGCCTTGATGCCGTCGGCTTCGGCCAGCGCCCTGGCCTTGATGGCCGACGCCGCTGCCTCCCCGCGTGCCTTCGTCGCCGCAGCCTCGGCCTCACCCGTGACCCTGGTGGCACCTGCCGTGGCGGCGGCCGCCGTCGCATTCGCCTGCGCCTCCAATTCGGTCTTCCTGGCCCTGGCCTCGGCGGCACTGATGTCAGCAGCTTTTTGTGCCTCGGCTTCGGTTCGTTGGGCATAGGCCTTGGCATCGGCCGGCTTGCGGACCGATGTTTGGAGTTTTTGTTCCTCCCTGTCGGCCTCCAGCTTGGCCACCTCGGTTTCCTGCACCACCACCTGCTGGCGTGCTGTTGCATCAGCCAGCGGGCCGGCCTGGGCAGCATTGGCCTTGGCCGTCTCGGCGTTGGCTTGGGCTGCCGACTGCTTGATGGCGGAGACGCTTTGGGCATCGGCAATCAGTGATGCCGCCTCTGCCTCCTTTTCAGCCGCCTCACGGTTCCTGGTTGCCTCGGCGATCCTGGCCTCCATCTTGACCTGGGCAATGTGCGGTTTTGCCAAGTTCTGGATGTATCCGGTGGGATCCTCCAGATCCTTGATCTGCAGGGAGTCAACCACCAGGCCCAGCTTTTCCATCTCGGTTCCGCTGGCGCTGCGGACCTGGGAGGCGAGCTTGTCGCGTTCGCGGATGATCTCCTCCACCGTCATGCTGCCAATGATGGACCTCAGGTGGCCTTCGAAAACGTTGTACACCTGGCTTTCCATCTTGGCCTGCTGGCCCAGAAACCGCCGCGCCGCATTGGCGATGAACGGTGTGGAGTCGCCAATTTTGAAGATCACCACGCCCTGGACCACCACCTGGATGCCTTGGGAGGTCACGCAGTTGACCTGAAGTTCGGTCTCGTTCAGGGTCAGGGACAGGGCACGGACAGTTTGCAGCCCGGGAACGACGAATGCCCCCTTGCCGGTGACGATCTTGAAATCCATGCCGTCGCTGGTCCCCGTGCTGCCGCGGGTGAACCCGGAAATGATGAGGGCCTCGTTGGGCTCGGCCACCTGCCACATCATCTTCACGCCAGTGCGGATTAACAAGGCGGCAATCAGCACGGAAACAAGCACAACGAGCAATGGAATAAACGGGGTGAGGAATTCCATGACCAGATCCTTTCAACGGAGCAATGGTCGCTGCGGTGCACCGGTGCCAGAGGCTCCCAAATACCAAACTACTCGCCTTTGCCTCGCATGAACCCGGCATTTCGTCAGCAGTTCAGGCGGAAGGGCAAAGCCGGGCAGATGCCTCATCAACGGAGATGGCGGCGACGGGTCGGGGCGGGGTGTTTATCTCATATCTCAGCGCTGATTCGGTTGAGATATGAGATAAACACCCCCGCTCCACTGCGGGGGTCTACTTTTCAGCGCCCGCAACCATCCCCTTGACGAAGTACTGCTGGAGCACCAGGTAAACAATGAGCACCGGTGCCACCGAGATGAGCGATCCGGCCGCCGCTGCGCCCATGTCCGAGGAAGAGGCGCCGAAGAAGCTGCCGATTGCCGGGGCAATGGTGCGCAGTTCCGGGCTTCTCATGAGGAAGCCGCTCAAGGCGTACTCGTTCCACACTGAAACACTTGTCAGAATGACCACTGTAGCGGTGACAGGCTTGATCATCGGGAACACGATCTGCAGCAGGATCTTCAGGGTGCTTGCCCCGTCAACGGACGCCGCCTCCTCAACCGACAGGGGAAGCCCGCGCATGAAGGAAGTGTAAAGAAAGACAGCCAACGGAAGATTTGTTGCCACCATGACCAAGATGGTGCCCCAGTACGTGTTGACTGCGCCCAGGGCGTTCATCATGGAATACAAGGGGACCAGCACGCTCAATGACGGAACCATGATCAAGGTGACGAACATCAGGGACGCGACACCGTTCATGCGGGTGGTGCGGCGGGCCAGGGGGTAGGCGGCGAGTGCCCCGAGCAGACAAACCAGGATGGTGCTGGTCAGGGTGACAACGGCACTGTTGAACACGGCCTGGAGAATGTTTCCCTTCTCCACGGCCGTGGCGAAGTTTTCCCAATAGATGCCGTCCAGGGGCGGCAGCCACTGCGATGACAAGTCCGTCTTCTTCTTCAATGCCGTGGTCACCGTGATGTAGAAGGGCACCAACTGGATGATGATCATGGCGATGAGGGCCGCGCCAATGGCGATCCGCCCGGCCGCCGGCCCCATCGGTGGACGGGGCGCGGGTTTGGTTGCTGTTGCCATTGCTATGCTCATTGGCTCTCCAATCTCTTCTTGTTCATGACGGCATTGAGGCTCAACGTCAACAGCGCAATGAGGACAAACAGGGCCACACCCATGGATGAGGCATAGCCTGCATTTTGATTGTCAAAATAGACCTTGCTGATCAAGGTCGACACGGAGTTGGTTGAATAGCCGGGTCCGCCTGCCGTCAGCACCTGGATGACGTCAAACAACTTGAGGCCGCCGATGAGGTTCAGCACGATGCTCGTGGCAAACGCCGGCTGCAGCAGCGGCACCGTAATGTTCCGGAATTGCTGCCACGCGCTGGCGCCGTCGAGCCGCGCAGCTTCGAAGTACATGCCGGGGATTGACTGGAGTCCGGCCAGGTAGATGATCATGGAGATTCCGACGAACTGCAGCGAGTTCACCATGACGATCAGGCCCAGGGCGGACGTCGAACTGGACAACCAGGAGACGCGGTCGCCGCCCAAAGCCATCACAATGTCATTGAGGCCTCCCGAATTGTACGAAAAGAACAGGTAGTACATGGTTCCCATGACAACGGGCGAAACAAGGACCGGAAGGTAAATGACGGCGCGGGCAACATTTCGTCCGCGCATGGCACGGTCAAGGGCAAGTGCCAGGCCGAGTCCAATGATCTGCTGGATGGCGGTGCTGCCAAAGCCAAACATGAACGTGTTTCCCAGTGCTGTCCGGAAATTGGGGTCGCTGAAAAGCCGCAGGTAGTTCTCAAATCCCACGAATCCACGGGTTGGGCTGTAGCCGTCCCAATTCGTCAGCGACAGCTGCACGCCGCTGAAGAGCGGGTAAATGGTGAACACTCCCACGACGAGAAGTGCAGGAACGTACAGCAGGTTGATGCTGCGCCCGGCAAACCGGGGCACATTGGCTCCCTTGCTTTTGCGGGGGGCCGCAGCCGGCGCCTGTTGCTGTTTGACGGGCGGGCGAATGGTGGTGGTTGATGTCATGGCCGATTCCTACTTTTGCCCAAACAGGCTCGTAAAATCACCCTTCATCTGGGCAACAGCAGCCGGCACTGCGGCCTGGCCCGAGGCAACGCTGTCTGCGGTGGACACCATGGTGTTCCACATGCCGTTGGGCAGGTACACCCGGTCGAAGTAGGGCTGGAGCGGCACTGAGGAGTTCGATGCGAAGGTGTCGTAACTTTCCTGCAGGGCACCCAGGTCCGAGGTGGCATTCGTGAGGCCCGGCGTGCCGCCCACAGCGCCGGCAAGCTGGCCAAGGTTGGCCGGTTCGGCCAGGAATGCAAGGTATTTCAGGGCCTGTTCCTTGTTTTCGGAGGTCTTGGAGACACCAAATGCCGTCCCTTCCCCGCCAACCAGGAATGGTTGTCCGTCAAAGCCGGGCACCGGCATGAAACCCAACTTTGCGTCCGGCTGGAATTCAAAGGCCTTGGTGGCGAGGCTGCTTTGGGTGATGCTGAAAGCCGTCTTTCCCTCCGCCATTGACCTGGCAATGTCGTCGGCCGTTGCCGAGGAATAGTCGGGGTTGAAGAACTCGGCGTCGCGCCAGCCAGCCACCAAGTCAAGGATGCGGCCGTAGCCGGCTTCATCAAAGGTGCCATTCTTGAAGCCATCCCGTGCAGACTTCCCAAATGAACCTGAAGCGATGAAATCTGCAATGTTGCCAATGAAGACGTTGACCTTCGCCGAGGCGGAGATGGGGATGATGCCTTTGTCCTTGATCTTTTGGGCGGCCGCGTTGAAGGCGGTCCAGGTCTTGAGGGACTCGGGGTCAATGCCCGCCTCCTCTAGAACCGACTTGTTGTACACAATTCCAGAGATGTCGGTGTTGACGGGGAGGGCATAAAATTCGCCCGCCTCATTTGCCATGGCAGAAGTGAGTGCGGGGTTGAAGTCCCCTGCCCAGGATTGGGTGTTCAGCGGTTCCAGGAACGAGCCGTAGCGCAGGAGTGACCAGCCGTGGGTTGCCAGCAGGTCGGGCATGTCATGCGATGCCATGCGCACTTTCATGTCGGCCTCATATTTGCCGCTGTTGGGGATCAGGTCGATCTTGACGCCGGGGTTGGCCGCAGCAAACTTGTCGGTGACGGTTTGCAGTGTTGCCAGTGCGGGGTCGGAAGCGGCCATGTTGGTCTGGAATTCCAGGGCCTCGCCACCGGTTTCGCCGCTTGCGTTGCCGGAGCAGCCGGCGAGCAACAGTGTCAGTGCAGCAACTGCAGCAACCCGGGGAATGAATGTTTTCATGTTCGTTGGTCCTCACATCTGGTGGTGACGCCCAGCCGGTGCGGCCAGTGCGAGAATCAATCTACCCGCGTAGAATGTGAATTGCAACACTTTGACAATTCCCTGTTTATCGTGAAATCTGTTCATAGCAAGCAGTAGTTGTTACGCGTAGATTCCTGGCCACAGGAAGCTGCAAACGAGTGGCTGCTGCCGTTGCCAACCACCAACCCTCCGGCCGCCGACGCGGCCTGCGAAAGGAACCAACCATGGCCATCAAACTCGGAATCATCGGCGCAGGGCAGTTCGCCGGACAGTTCGCCACCTTGTTCCACCACCACCCGAACGTTGCGGAGGTCTGGGTGACGGACACCATCTCCGAACGGGCCACCAAACTGGTGGACGGTGCCGGCTTGGCGGGAACCATGGAAGACTTCGACGCCGTGTTGGCCTCCGATGTGGATGCCGTGGCGATCTTTACCCAGCGGTGGACCCACGGGCCCCTGGTGGTGGCGGCGCTGCGTGCCGGCAAGCACGTCTATTCCGCTGTTCCCATGGCCATCTCCGAAGAAGAAATCAAACTCATCATTGAGGCTGTCCGTGAAACCGGACTGACGTACATGATGGGTGAAACCAGCTACTACAACCCGGCCACCGTATTTGCCCGCCAAAAGGCCGAGCAGGGCGCCTTTGGCCGTATTTTCTATGCCGAGGGCGACTACGTACACGACATGGATCTGGGCTTTTATGATGCCTACAAGTACAGCGGGGGCGAGAACTGGAAGTCCACAGCCAGCTACCCGCCCATGCTGTACCCGACGCACTCCCTGGGCGGAGTCCTGGGCGCCTGGAACACCCACGCAACCAGCGTCAGCTGCATCGGTGTCAGGGACGAGCGTGGAGACGGCGTCTTTGACACGGAAGTCAGCCAGTTCAACAACGATTTCTCCAACGCCACGGCCTTGTTTGAGGTGGCCGGGGGCGGTTCCATGCGCATCAACGAATTCCGCCGCGTGGGCTTCCCCTCGCGGAAGCGCGAATCCCGGTTCCGCTACTTCGGCACCGATGCCAGCTTTGAACAAATGACCTCGGCAACCTTCTGGCAGGATCGCGATGATGTCACAAACATCTCCGAACAAATCGACACGAAGGCGTCCATGTCCGCGGACGATCCGTCCTTGGCCAACGTGTCCCCCGACTTGCGGGACGCCTTCATCTCCGGCTACGCCCCCGTCCACGACACCGACCGCATTCCCCAGGAACTGCGCGGACTGCACAACGGCCACGAAGGAAGCCACCACTTCCTGGTCGACGACTTTGTCACCGCTGTGGACTGCGGCACCTTGCCGCCGGTCAATGCCTGGGTCGCGGCCCGGTTCACGTTGCCGGGCATCATTGCCCACCAGTCCGCCCTGAAGAATGGCGAACGGCTGCCCATCCCCGACTTCGGCGACGCACCGCCCGCTCTTGGCAGCGCAGAAGGCCTGCACGCTTTGGCTCGATAGACTGTGGCCTGAGATTCAGCAGCTGACAACGGTGCAAGACGAAGGATAAACAGAATGGTCCAGCCCCTGCGCCGTGCGCCAACGAGGGCCGATGTTGCGCGCCTCAGCGGCGTCAGTACCGCCGTCGTCAGTTATGTCCTCAATGACGGGCCGAAGGCTGTTGCCCCGGCAACCAAGGAAAAGGTGCTTGAGGCCGTGCGGGCGCTGGGCTACAGGCCCAACGCTGCGGCCCGGGCACTGAGCAAGGGCTCGGCCGACCTGATCGGGATGCTGGTGGGAGACACCCGCAACCCGTTCTCGGCGCAGCTGAGCTACAGCGTGGACAAGGCGGCCGGGGACCATGGCCGCACCCTCTTGGTGGTCAACAGCGAAAATGGGGTGGCAACACAGTCCGAGCACATTCGGGAGCTGGCCGCCCGGCAGATCAGCGGCTTGATTTCAATGCGCAAGTTGAGCGGGGAGGAATTGGACCTGTTATCCTCGTTCCGCATGCCCACCGTGCTGGTCAACCAGGTGAACTCAACACCGGGCACAACCTCCGTCGGGGTTGACTACCGCGAGGGTGCTCGGCGTGCGGTTGAACATTTGCTCGGACACGGGTACCAGGGGATCGCCTTTGCCGGCATTGATGATGCCGGCGACGGCCGTGAGCGCGGCTGGATGGACGCCGTAACGGCGGCTGCCCAGCCCTTGGGGGAACGCGTGGGCACCACGTACTCGCTGCGCGGCGGCTATGAGGCCGGAATGCGGCTGGGTGCCGGTGGTGTCTTGCCCCGTGCCGTCTTCGCCGCGTCGGACCAGATCGGCATCGGACTGTTGGCGGCCCTCCACGAACGCGGCTTCGACATTCCCGGCGACATTGCTGTTGTTTCCTTCGACGGGATCAGGGAGGCTGAGTACAGCTGGCCGCCCCTGACAACTGCCGCGCAGCCGCTTGGCCGGATCGCCGAACGGGCTGTCAACGCGCTGCTTGACTGGGATGACTCACCCCGGAGCGTGGTGGTGCCAACGGAGCTGGTCATCCGGCGCTCCTGCGGTTGTCCCAGGCCGGGCACGACGGCGGACTGACGGCCTCCGCGGACTGTTTATCTCATATCACAGCGCTGATTCGGTTGAGATATGAGATAAACGCCCTTACTCCCCGGCAGGTTCGGCAAACCAGAGGCGGGTTTCGCCGTACTTCTTCTCGGCAAAACGCTCCAGGGATTCCGGCCAGCCTGGCTCGGGCGTCCTGGCGGAACGCTCCACCACCACTACGGCGTAGGCGCTCAGGCGCGGCGTCAACAGGGACAACACGAGGGCGAGCTCGTCTTCGGTCAAGGGGTACGGCGGGTCCATGAAGACCAGGTCCCACTGGTCCACGCCGGCCTCGGCCACCCTGGCCAGGAACGTTTCCACCTTGGAACGCTGCACCGTCACAACCTTGCTGCCAAGGACCTTGTTGACCAACTGGGCGTTTTGCTGGCACACGGCGGCGGCCTTGTCATTGAACTCAACAAGCTCAACGGATTTTGCGCCACGGCTGGCGCTCTCCACACCCAGCGAACCGGAGCCGGCGTACAGGTCCAGGACGCGCACATCGGAGAGCATGTCCATGGATTCCAGCCGGGAAAACAACGCTTCCTTGACCCGGTCCGTGGTGGGCCGGGTGCCGTCCCCCGGCACTGAGACCAGCACTGAACCGCCGGCGGCACCTGCCACGATGCGGCTCATGCTTGTGCCGTCCGGTGAACCACTTTGCTAGCCACGTTCAAGGAATGCCTCATTCTTTTCTGTCACATACATGTCAATTTCAAGTTTCAAGGCCGGATGAAATTCCAGCTCCGGGTCCTTCGCCACAATCTCAGTGGCATCCGCCCTGGCCCGGGCAATCAGATCCTCGTCCCGCAGCACGCTGAGCACGCGCAGCCCGCTGTTGCCGCCGGATTGCCGGGCCCCCAGGATGTCGCCCTCGCGGCGCATCTCCATGTCCTCCCGTGCCAGCACAAAGCCATCAATGGTGGACGCCACCACATCCAGGCGCTTGCGGCTGGGATGATCCGGCTCCAGATTCGTCACCAGCAGGCAGGTGCCGGGGTACCCGCCGCGCCCCACCCGCCCGCGCAGCTGGTGAAGTGAAGAAATGCCGAACCTGTCCGCGTCCAGAATCACCATCAGAGTGGCGTTGTGCACGTCCACGCCCACCTCGATGACAGTGGTCGAAACCAGAACGTCAATCTCCCCCGCTGCGAACGCCGCCATGGTGCCCTGCTTGTCCGGGGAGTCCATGCGCCCGTGCAGGACTTCGATGCGTTTGCCCGCCAGCGCAGGAACAGTGCGCAAATATTGTACGACGTCGAGCACCCCCGCCATGGGGCGCGTGTCACCGCCCCTGATCTCGACAGGTTCGATCAGCGCGTCGGGATCGATCTCCTCGTCGCCGATCTTGGGGCACACCACATAGACCTGGTGGCCGGCGTCGACCTCTTCACGGCAGCGCGCCCACACCCGGGACTCCCAGTTGGGGTGTTCGGCCAGCGGCGCCACGTGGGTGGTGATGGGCGCACGCCCGGCGGGAAGTTCCGTCAGCTCGGAGACTTCCAGGTCGCCAAAGACAGTCATGGCCACGGTTCGCGGGATGGGTGTAGCCGTCATGACGAGCAGGTGCGGGGGCTTGAGTGCCTTGGCGCGCAGGGCATCGCGCTGTTCCACCCCGAAACGGTGCTGCTCATCAACCACAATTAAGCCAAGGTCGGCGAACTGGACATGGTCGGAGAGGAGCGCGTGGGTGCCAATCACAATGCCGGCTTCGCCCGAGGCTGCCGCCAGCAGCGCCTTCTTCTTGGCCGCTGCGGGCATGGAGCCTGTCAGCAGGGTCACGGCTGTGGCATGGGGTCCGCCAAGCAGCGGCCCGGCCCCCAGGGTGCCCAGCAGCGCAGAAATGGAGTGCAGGTGCTGTGCGGCAAGCACCTCGGTGGGGGCCAAAAACGCGGCCTGCCCGCCGGCGTCGACCACTTGGAGCATGGCACGCAGGGCTATGACTGTCTTCCCCGAACCCACCTCGCCCTGCAACAGCCTGTGCATGGGATGGCCCGCTGCCACTTCCGAGGAGATCAACTCACCAATGTCACGCTGCCCGGCCGTCAAGGTGTAGGGCAGCCGGGCGTCGAAGGCGTCCAATAGACCGCCCCGGACAGCGGGCCTGCCAGTGGCGTTTTGATGCACCGATTCGAAGCGTTTCTGGGCCAGCGCCGTCTGCAACGCCAGCGCTTCCTGAAAGCGGAAACGCTTGCGGGCCCGGGGCCACGAGTCCATGTCCGTGGGCGTGTGGATTTCGGTGTACGCATCCCACAGCGGCATGAGCCGCTCCCGGGCGGCAATGTGTTTGGGCACGGGATCCGGAATTTTTTCCAGGTCCAGGGCAGGCAACAGGGCGGCGATGACGTTTTGGGTCTTCCAGCTGGGGAACTTTGCCGTTGCCGGGTAGATCGGCACAGGCTTGGCGGCCTGGACCTCCACTTCGTGTTCAGCGAGTTCGTCGTCGGGCAGCAGGACATAGCCGGGGTTGGTCAGCACCTTGCCCCCGTTGTACAGGGAAACCTTGCCGGAAAACATGGCCAGCACGCCGGCTTGGAGTTCGGCCTTGGCCTTGAAACCGTTGAAAAAGCTGATCTTCAGCGCCGACGGGTGCCCGGAATTGTCCGTTATGACAACGTCGCTGATGGTGCCTTTGCGCGTCTGCATGAACCGGGTGGACAGGTTGACCACCCGGGCCAGGATGGTCACTTCCTCATCCACCACCAACTGGTCAAGGTCGGTCAGGTCGCCGCGGGCCAGGTAACGCCGGGGGAATTGGTGGAGCATGCCGCCCACAGTGGTGATCTCCAGGGCCTTGGCCACCGACTTGGCCGTCGCGGTGCCAACAAGCCTGGACAGCTCAAGGCCCAAGTCCCGGTAGATCGGCTCAGGTTCAGATGAAGTCATGGGCGTCCTCGCTGGCATTGGCGCTCAGCGCCGAAATGCTCACATTGTTGGGATCACCCACAGCCTGGATGGCGGCCAGCGCCACGGCGGCGGAGGGCACGTGAACGTGCACCCGCCACGGGTAGGCACCTGTGGCGTCGGCTTGTTCGGATACGGCGCTCATGATGACCGAATCACCCAGGCCGCCGAGCTGGTGCCGCAAACCTGCTGCAGCCAGCGGGGTGAGCGCGATGGTGCACATGACTTCCACACCCTCCTGCTCAGGCATGGACACGGCAATGTTGGGGTCCTGGACCTTGTAGCCGGACAAGCCATCCAGCAGGTCCTCCTGCAGCGGCTCACCCACAATCACCGAGCGCAAACAGTCAAGGATGAGCAGCAGGCCAACAGCACCGGCATCCACCACGTGCGCTTCGCTGAGAACGCCTAGTTGGGATTCCGTCAGCACCACGGCTTCACGTGCCGCCACCACGGCGCCGTCAATGGTTTGGGCCAGCGCCTGGTTGGATTCGTCGCCATGGAGACCTGACTGCACCGAGGTTGCCCCCTGTGCCGCTGCTTCCAGCACTGACAGTATTGTCCCGGGCATGGGTTCGCTCAGGGCGCTCCAGGCCCGCAGCTGGGCCCGGTGCAGGGCGGCTGCCAGCAACGGTCCGCTGAGGCGTTGCGCGCCGGCCATTGGCTCGGAGAGCGCAACCAGGAATACTGCCAAAAGGGTGCCTGAGTTGCCGCGCGCCTGCTCCATGGCCGCGCGTCCTGCAACGGACATGGTGGCTCCCACGTCGGCAGGCTCCATGTCAGCGACTGCGTCAGCTGCTGCCTTGACCGTCAGGTACAGGTTTGTGCCGGTATCCGCATCCGCCACCGGGTAGATGTTGATGGCGTTGAGCCGGTCGCTGTGATTGGCCAGCGTTTGTTCAGCCATGGCCATCCAGCGGCGAACTACGGGCGCAGTTGCGGCGATCTTAGACTGCAAAATGATCCCATCCCACAGCGCCATCTGCGGCGCCTTTGAAGTTCTGTCCGTCAATGGTCACGGCCGCTTCGGCCGGGTCCAAGGACAGTACCGAGCCTATCGTAATGAAGGCGGCCGGGAGTGTGGCGCCCGCCGGGAATGTGGATAACAATCCGTGGTCCTCGCCTCCCGTCAACACCCAGGTCAGCGGGTCGGCCTCAAGCACGACGGCGCAATCCGCAAGCGCGCGGGCCAGCCCGCGCAGCACCTCGCCATCCAAGTCGAGGGTGACCCCGCTGGCGGCGGCCAGCCGTGTGGCATCGCGCAACAGGCCGTCGGAAATATCCATCATGGCGGTGGCGCCGGCCCGCGCAGCGGCAGGCCCGGCGGCCAAGGGCGGAACCGGGCGGGCGAAAAGCGCTGCGGCGGCGGCCAGCGCCGGACTGTGCGTGGACGGGGGAATTGAACTCTCGTGCAAGGCCCAGCCCGCAGCCGAGACACCCATGTTCCCGCACACTGCTATTTGGTCCCCTGCCCGCGCTCCACTGCGCAAGACCGGCGCAAGGCCGTCCAGTGAGCCCGTCACGGCAACCGTGACCACCAGTTCGCTGCCGCCGGAGAGGTCTCCCCCGGCCACTGAACACTGCGGCGCACCGAGCGCAACAATCGCGGCACTCAGGCCGTCGGCAAAGTCCTCAACCCAGCCCACCGGCGTCGTACCCGGCAGGGTGAGGCTCACCACCATGGCCGTGGCAACGGCGCCCATGGCGTTGATGTCGCTGAGGTTTTGGGCGGCGGCCTTCCAGCCGACGTCGAAGCCGGTGGAGGTGCTGCCGTTGGGCCAGAGCAGGCGGAAGTCCTTGTCCTGGACCTGAGTGTCAATGGAAATGACCGTGCGGCCGTCGGGTGCGGCGATGATGGCGGAATCGTCCCCCGGGCCCAGCAGCATGGAGCTGCCTGTGTGCAGGCGCGGGAAAATCCGGGCCAGGAGCTCGGATTCGGAGAGTTGGGCCACTGTGAGGGTCATGCTTTAACCGTAGCCGGTGGGTGGGACATTGCCCGCGCCGGTGACAGCCCCGGGGTCCGGACATCAACCAACGGCAAGCAGGAACGCCGTCGCATCCCTGGCCACCTGCTCCGGACATTCCCAGAGAACCAGGTGAGCCGCCTCGGGATAGACCTGCAACACTGCGCCGTCAATGCGCTCCACCAGGGCGTCCTGCTGCCAGCGCGGCAACACGTTATCGCGTGCACCCCACAGAATCAGCACGGGTGCGTGGATGGCCCCGGCCTCAGTGGGAGGCGTTGCATCAGAGAACCCCGCCAGAATGCGTTTCCACGCGTGCGCCGGCATTTTGGCGCCGTCGCCCACACGGTCCCGAAGATACCACTGCGGAACCTCCTGCACCAAGGGAAACCAGGACAGCGACTCCCGCACCCAGTCCTCCGCGACAGGGTCCGTCAGTGCCTCGACTTCCGCGGCGAAGAGGGGCCTGCCCTGCAGGCTCACGGGAGAGCCCACCAACACCAGCGCCGCAACCCGGTCCGGGTGCATGATCGCCAGTTGCTGCGCCACATACCCACCGCTGGAGGAACCCAGCACGAAGGCACTGGGCACCTTGAGGGCAGCCAGAATCGCTGCGGCGTCCCCGGCCTGTTCGGCCAGGGAATACCCGCCCTCCGGCTTGTCCGCCCCACCCTGCCCACGCAGGTCGGGGGCGTAAACCCTGAAGTTGTCCAGAAACGGCAACAGCCGGTCAAAGCTGCCCCGGGACTCACCCCACGCATGCAGCAGCAACAGCGGCTTTGCCCCCGCATGCCCCTGGATCAGGCAGGGCACGCAGATGCCGGTTGCCAGGACCAGATGCTTCACCTCGGATTCCATGGGATCAGATTACGCCCCCTCAAGCGCAGGTGGCGCGGGTCACTTGCCGCCACCGTCCGCGCCTGAGAAGCTGATGGCAATGACTATTAAAGAGCGCTACCTGCAGGCCTACGACGAACAACTCCGCACCGAGGCCGAGACGCCCAGCGCCCTCAGTGTGACCCTCCTGGGTCCCCTGCGCCTGGCCACGTTCGCCGGGGGGATCGGCTTCATCACCTACCGGGATCTGGGCGGCACCCAGGCGGAAGACATGCCGGGGCTGGTCTCAGGAGCGCTGGAGCACTACCGCGCCGACCCTGGGATCGACAAGGTTGAGTGGAAGGTCCGCCTGCACGACGCCTCCCCCGGGCTCCCCGAGGCGCTTGTGGCGCACGGCTTCGCCCCTGAAGAGGCCGAATCCATCATGGTGGGCCCGCTCGAAGGCCTGTGCGCCAACGTTTCCGTGCCCGACGGCGTGACGCTAAGGAAAGTCACCGCCGACTCCGATGTCCGGGCCATGAGCGCCATGGCAGACGAAGCCTTCGGGGAGACAGTCGAGACGCGCATGGCCGATGCCCTGCTGGCCCGTCTGGCCCGCAACGACGGCATGGAACTCTGGGTGGCCGAGGCTGACGGGCGGATTGTCAGTTGCGGGCGGTTGGAGCCGGTGCACGGAAGCGACTTCGCGGGCATCTGGGGCGGGTCCACGCTCGAGGCCTACCGCGGCCGGGGCATCTACCGGGCACTGACGGCGGCCCGGGCCCGCTCCGCCATCGCCCTGGGAAAAACGCTGGTCCACAGCGATTCGTCCGAGTTTTCCCGCCCCATCCTGGAACGCTCCGGCCTGCTGAAGGTCTCCACCACCATCCCGTATTACTGGCGCCGCTAAGGTACGACGCCGGACACGCACCTCCCGCGCCCGTCGCACCAAAGCGCGCCGCCAGGTGGCGCGCAGGCCAAAGCCCGGGCAGGCAAAAGCCCCACCACGGAAATCCGTGGCGGGGCTTTTGCTGTTAATCAGGCGTTTACTGCTCCTGCATGGGGATCCGGACCCCGCGCTCGGCGGCGACGTCAATGGCCCGCTCGTAGCCGGCGTCGGCGTGGCGGATGACGCCCATGCCGGGGTCATTGGTGAGCAGGCGGGCCAGCTTCTCGGCGGCCAGCGGGGTGCCGTCGGCAACTGACACCTGGCCGGCATGGATGGAACGGCCAATGCCCACGCCACCGCCGTGGTGGATGGAGACCCAGGTGGCGCCCGATGCTGTGTTGAGCATGGCGTTCAGCAGCGGCCAGTCGGCGATGGCGTCCGAGCCGTCCTTCATGGACTCGGTCTCGCGGTAGGGGGAAGCCACCGAGCCGGAGTCCAGATGGTCGCGGCCGATCACAATGGGGGCCTTGACCAAGCCGTCGGCGACGAGCTGGTTGAACATCACCCCGGCCTTTGCGCGGTCGCCGTAACCAAGCCAGGCGATCCGCGCGGGCAGGCCCTCGAACTCAACGTGCTCCTGGGCGGCGTTGATCCAGCGGTGCAGGTGCGCGTTTTCGGGGAACAGCTCCTTCAAGGCCTCGTCGGTGACGCGGATGTCCTCGGGGTCGCCGGAGAGGGCCACCCAGCGGAACGGGCCCATGCCTTCGCAGAACAGCGGGCGGATGTATGCCGGCACAAAGCCGGGGAATTCAAAGGCACGGTCATAGCCGCCCTTGCGGGCCTCGTCGCGGATGGAGTTGCCGTAGTCAAACACCTCGGCGCCGGCGTCCTGGAACTCCACCATGGCCTGCACGTGGCGGGCCATCGAGTTCTGGGACTTCTTGGTGAAGCCCTCGGGATCGGCCTCGGACTCGGCCACCCACTGGTCAAGAGTGTATTCGGTGGGCAGGTAGGAGAGGGGATCGTGGGCGCTGGTCTGGTCGGTGACAATGTCAACCGTGAATTCGCCGGCCTTGTGGCGGCGCAGGATCTCCGGGAAGACCTCGGCAGCGTTGCCCACAACGCCCACGGACAGGGGCGTCTTGGACGCCTTGGCTTCCAGGACGCGGGCCAGTGCGGTGTCCAGGTCGGGGGCCAGCTCGTCGAGGTAGCGCTTGCCAACACGGCGCTGGAGGCGCTCGGCGGACACGTCAACGATCAGGCAGGCACCGCCGTTCATGGTGGCGGCCAGCGGCTGTGCGCCGCCCATGCCGCA
>JBDTQM010000076.1:0-16420 GCA_039932175.1 Specibacter sp. | reverse complement strand
ACGGGCCCGACTACACCGCCGCCGCACCCAGCCCGCTGGAACAACTCATCCTCACCTACCAACAACAACAACACCCCACCTGACCGCCGTGCCTGCATGCGTGGGTCAACAACAACCAAACGCCATGCCACTGGACACCGGGTGCCGTTAAATTACGTGGGGCGGGTTCTGCATTTGCAGGACCCGCCCCACGTGTTTGAATCCCAGCCGGTCATCTGGCCATTGTGCGCCAGATGAATCTCAACAGTGAGCCTTAGTAGCGACGACGGCGCACCAGGCGGCTGCTGGCAATGGCCCCGGAGCCCAGAAGCAGGACCATGAGCGCTGCGATGACCGAAGCATCCAGTCCCATGGCACCTGTCTTGGCAAGCGCTCCATTTCCGGCAACACTGCCAGCCACAGCCACAGAGTTGCCGCCGCCGGCAGCACCTGCTGTGCAGCCCAATTCAAAGGCCACAGAATCAAGGACTTCTCCGGCGGCGTAGAAGTCGGCGAACGGTGCAACGCCACTGGGGGGCAAGACGGCTTGGGCACCGGAAGCCGAGTACGTGGTGCCGGCGGAGTTGAGCCCAGACTTGGAGAGGTCAAGGGTTGCCAGGACCACGCCGTCGTACTTGGTGTCAGTGCCGGGCTTTGCGCCAGCGGTGGCAGAATCCAGTGAACGGCTGACAACATCGGCCTTCAGGGTTCCCACGCTGCCTTCCATCACCAGAACGACCTTGTTGATGGCCACCGAGAGGACGGCGCCGGAACCATAGTCATGTCCCTGGAATCGCGCTTCACCACTGAACGCAACGGAACCAGTGCCCTTGAGTGGGTTGATGGTTCCCTTGCCCTTGGTGAAGGTGAAGACTGCATCCGCATCGACTGTTGCGCCGTTGAAGGTGATACTGCCCTTGGCGATGTTGCCGGTGATGTACTTGCGGAAGGATTCCTTCACACCCCACGACAGCGTGCCGTCAACAACCGTGCCGTTCGTGCACTTGGCATCTGCGGAGGGCTTTGTGGTCCGAGCCGTGATTGCAGGCACTGTGGGCTTGGGCGTCACCGGGCCCACGACCGGTGCCGTGATCTGCAATTGCACCGAGGCGCTTTGCACACCGGGAACTTCCGCCGCAAGGAACTGCGCGGGAGCGCTTGCCGTTGTGGTCAGGGTGTATGTGCCAGCTTTTTGTGATGCCGGGACTGCCCAATTGACGGAGAAGGTTCCGTCGGCAGCCACCGTCAACGGAACGGCAGGGGCACTGCCGTGAACCTCAAAACTCAGGGAGTCCAGAGCGGTGTTTGCCGGGTAGAAATCAGCAAACGCGGGCACACCGGCTGCCGTCAAGACTGTGGGCAGTTTCTTGCCTTCGAGGCTTGAAGCATCCGCCGTGACTGCAGCTGTGTCAATGGTCGCCAGAGCCACGCCAGAGTAGTTCTTCGGGGCCCCGTCCAAGGACTTGCTGGTCATGTCGGCCACAAGCTGCTTATGCTTCACATCAACACGGATGTTGCTGATCTTCACCTGGAGCGCACCGTCGTGGCCGGTCATGGAGACGGCACCGCCGAACGCAGCGAGCTTGGTCGTTGCATTGAAACTGGCGGCAGGGAAATGGAAGCTGCCGTCACTGTTTACCGTGGCGCCTTCGCTGGGCGTGATCTCACCCTTGGCAATGGACCCCTGGACGTAGTTGCGGAAGGTCTCCTTGAGACCCCACTCCAGGCCACCCGTTGCACCCGTGGAGGGTGCCCCAATTTCGAGGACCTCACCACTCAGGTCAAAGGCAAGCGCACTGCCCGGCGCGAAGTTGGAACCTTCGAGAGCGACTGACGTGCCTGCTTCAACACTCTTGGCCCCCGGAACCAAGACCGGCTTGGCAGCCGGGACTTCCGGCTCAGGAATGACGGGCGCCGATGGATCAGCCCACGAGAGCTCCACAAAAACGTCTTGGGTGCGGTCGGACGAGTAGTCGTAGTCCTTGTTGTCTTCGTCTCGAGGCGAATTGAAGGTCGCAACATAAAGCTTGTTGGCTACGGCGGTGAACCCGCCGTTCTCGAAGACAGTCGTCACAGAAAATTCAACGGGTCCGAAGGAACCCTCGCCATCAGTCGTTGCCAACTGCGCGCGTTCGTATACTGCAGGCCGGCTTTCACCGCCGGGACCTTGAGCAACCTCAGCAACGTAAATGACACGGTTGGCGGCGTATCCGGTGCCGGAAACCATGACCTTGCTGTCATGATTGAGGCCAACTGCCGGATCAACAGTGAGCACTGGCTTGGTGGCCGGCACCTCAGGCGTGCCGACGGTTACGGGTGCGTAGAGTTCCTGCGCAGCATTAACAGTGCCACCGGCGGCATAGGTGTAAACACCAAAGTTGCCAGCCTCGGGCCATTCAACATCAGCACCGGCTGTGACCTTCTTCTTCACCGTCAACGTCGCCGTGAACGAACCATCAGAGGCAACCTCAACGAACTGACCACGCACAGCACCCTGGTACGCCGTCGGAACAGCATCCAAGGCAGCCTGGCTCATCGCCCACAACTGATCCCCCACCACACGCGTGCCAGCAGCAGCACCAGTGGAGGGACGCCACGCATCAGCAAACTTGCCAAACACCACATACGTACCGGCAGGCTTGCCAGCAGCAATCGGCGGACGCGAACCAGCAGGCGCCACATTCCCCGCCGGATCAAAACCAGTTCCCTTGACCACAATCTTCGTGCCCTCAGCCACCGGACCCGCCAACGGCGTCGTGCCATCAGCAGCAAACACCGCCACCGCAGGCACAAACACCGGAGCAGGAACAACAACTTCTGTGACCGTCAACGCTGCGGCTGCGGAATAATCCACTCCGCCGACATTGGTGAATGCTGCCCGGTATTTCTTGCCGTTGTCGGCAACTGCGGCCACAACAGTCAGAGTGTTTGCCGTTGCACCATCAATGTTGGCCCACACGTCGGTGCCGTCGGCGGCGACCTGCCACTGCACTGAATCATGGCCCGTGGCAGCGGCAGTGAATGTCACCTGGGCGCCGCTTTCGACGGTTGCAGGAACAGGCGAGGCGGTCACCGCGGGAGCAACCACCGGAACCTGATAGGTGGCCGCGAAGGTCACCGGATCCATCAGGGAACCTGCAGGGTAGAAGCCGGCAAACGCAGGAGCACCCGCGGCAGTCAAGGTTGCAGGCAAGGCACTGCCACCGGCATTGCCGTCAGCAACGACGCCGCCGGCACTCAGGCTGGTGAGGTCGATGTCGTTGTATTGCACCAATCCTTCTACGCCGAATGACTTGCTCGCGACGTCGGCAACGAGCATGCCGCGTGAAATATCAAGACGAATGTCTGAAACGTTAACGGTCAGCAGCCCTCCGTGGCCGGCGAAGCTCACAGTGCCCCCAAAAGCCACAACCTGGGCCAAGGGGTCAACCGTCAGGGCCGGGAACTTGAAAGTGCCGTCGGCGTTGCGTGTTGCCCCGCCACCAATTTCAACCGTACCCTGGGCGCCGTCCTGGATGTAGGTGCGAAACGACTCCTTCACGCCCCAATCGAGGCTGCCGCTTGTGACAGGCAGGACCTCCGACGGCGCGGCTGACGCGGCCGGGGCCGATACCGCTAAGGCGCCACCAGTCATGGCAAGCGCCGCCATTGCGGCCAACGGGCGGCGCCACCAGGGGCCGCGTTGAAGTGATGTCATGGTTTTCCTCTGTAGTCGGGGAGAATTCTGTATGCCATTGCGGCAGATCATTTGGTGCCTCGACGGCGTTTGGTGAGCACCACTGCACCGGCGCCAAAGCCCAGCAGGACAGCGCCTCCGGCTGCCAAGTAGCCGGTGTTGGCGCCGGTTTTGGCCAAGGCGTCCTTGGCACCGCTCTTGGCACCGCTGTCGGTGTCACCAGCTGCGGGGGCCTGCGCAACGGTGCCAAAGCTGATGGGAATGGCGACGTCGGCCGTCCTGTCGGCGCTGCGTGTGTGGTCTGCGCGGGTGACAATGACACATCCGTTGGGGGCCTTGGCAGGGTCCTCGCAGTTGGTCAGTGCATCAGCAGCGCTCACGGCGAGGGCCACGGAGAAGGAACCCTTGCCGCCGGCCTGTGCGAAGGGTTGGGCCAAACCCTGGCCGTAGGACGGCGGGTTGGAGGAGATCCACACTGAACTGCCCGAGCCGCCGGTGGTGTCCACGCCGCCAAGGCAGGGGGTTGCCACCGCGCCGGCGCCATTGTTGACGCAAACACCCAGGTAGATGCCCTTGCTCAGGTCAAATCCGGCGCCACTGACCTGCACGGAATCCCCGGCCGCAGCCAGCCCCGTTGCGCGATCCACCGTCAGGGTCTGCCCGTTGGGCCCGCCGCCGGATTCGGCCAGGGCACCGGCGCCTGTTGCCAGCGCCAGCCCGCCTGCCACAGCGATGGTGGCGGCCGCACGCACCAGGCGGCGGCCACTTCCCACACGTGACACCTTGGCTGCGTTGCAGCCGGCAATAGCCTTCATGATCCTCCTTGTATTGGCAGCTGCCCGTGGGCAGCCCACCACCAAGGCACGCGCCGCTTTCGACCCGCACCGCTGTTGTTTCTGTGCACTTCATCTTGCGAATGTTCACTGCCCGAGTGGGTCGCGCAGCTGCCTTTGGAGCGAACTACATTAGGCAACACAATACTGACCTAAAGATAACCTAACCTAGGGTAGGCTTACTTAAGAAAACCAGCGGTTGCTGAGATGCTTTGTAGCGGCCATTGCACCGCTAGCCTGCTTCTCTCTGGGGAATCCATGAACTATTTCTTACGGCAGCGAGCTGCCGCGCCCACCAACCGTCCGTGCCGCAAAATCCGCACAGCCGCCATGGCAGCCTCTCTGGCAGTGCTACTTGGTCTGGTCACGGGGTGCGCCCCAGCCGTCGGCGGGCAGAATTCCGCCCAAGTGTCAACCTCCGCAAGCGCCGTCAAGCCCTCGGGCCCTGTTGCCGCCTGCACCGATGGGACCGCCGGCAAGCTTCCGCTGCCCGCCGACTGGCAGGCCACGGGCGGAGCGGCCAGCTCCAACAAGGCAAGCACCAAGACGCCAACTGGTCCGCAAACCGCCAACACGGCCGGGATCACCCTGCCCATCGTGGCCGAAACACCCGATCCAGCACTGCCCACCACCGTGACCTCCTGTGACAAGAAAACTGTGGAAGTCAGCGATGTGAGCCGGATCGTCACGATCGATTTGAACGGCACCCTGACCGAGATTGTCCATGGCCTTGGCTTGGGTGCCAACGTGATTGGCCGGGACCGTGCGGCAGACTTCCCCCAAGCAGCCAACGCCACCATCGTGACCCCCACGGGGCACGACCTCAATGCCGAAGCCATCACTGCCCTGAACCCCAGCTTGGTCCTCACGGACACCACCGTTGGCCCCCTTGACGTTCAAGAGCAGCTGCGGGCCGTTGGGATTCCCGTGATCTTCTTTGACCCTTCCCGCACGCTTCCCGGGATCAGCCACCAGATCAACGCCGTGGCGGCCGCTTTGGGCGTCCCTGCGGCAGGTATTGAATTGAACAAACTGGTGGGCGCCGACATGGTTGCCGCACTGTCCATGGTTCCCCAGGATTCAACACCCACCCGCGTGGCCTTCCTCTACGTCCGAGGAACAGCCGGCGTGTATTTAATGGCGGGGCCCGGCTCGGGCGCCGATGACATGATCAAGGCTGTGGGGGCAACGGATGTTGGCACCGAAATCGGCCTGAAAATGCCGTTTACCCAGTTGACGTCCGAAGCCTTGGTCAAGGCAGCCCCCGATACGCTGCTGCTCATGACCGGCGGACTGGAAAGCGTTGGCGGCGTGGATGGCCTGATCAAGATCCAAGGCATAGCCCAGACCCCCGCCGGCGCCAGCAAGCGAATCGTTGATGTTGCCGATGGAACGTTGCTCAGTTTCGGCCCCCGCACGGGCCAGATCATCAAGGCCCTGTCCCTGGCTGTTCATGGAAGCCCGGAATGACAGCCACAGTCCCTCCTGCCACAGCCGCCGACCCCGCCTCCCACCAGGAACCAAAGGCCTCCCCGGCCGCACCAAAACCCGGTCAGCCAAAGCCCAAACGCACGGCGAGGGACAGCCTCATCCTGGCTGTCCTGACAGCAGCCCTGGCGGTCACCGCCGTGGTCGCCGCCGGCACCGGTCAGCCGCACA
Source organism: Specibacter sp. (assembly GCA_039932175.1). GTDB lineage: Bacteria > Actinomycetota > Actinomycetes > Actinomycetales > Micrococcaceae > Specibacter. The sequence goes on along the minus strand of JBDTQM010000076.1, from coordinate 10,273 downwards.
TTGCACCCCTGGAAGTTGTTGGCAGCATTATCCACGGTTTCAACAACTGGCTGCAGGGCTGGCTCGACTATTTCGGCACAGGCCTGGACGCACCCTTTGGCGGGGCACCGCTGCCAGGGCACGCCCGTGGCTATGAAACTTTGTGGTCGGTCCGCTTCCCGCGCGTGGTCCTGGCCATGATTGTTGGCGCAGCACTGGCATGCGCCGGCACAGTCATGCAGGGCGTCTTTGGGAACCCGCTGGCGGAACCGGCCGTGGTTGGCGTTTCCTCCGGCGCTGCAGTAGGCGCCAGCACAGCAATTGTGACCGGCCTGGCCACCCAGGGGAACCTGGTGGTGGCACTCTTTGCCTTTCTCGGCGGACTCATCACCACCTTGCTGGTCTACAGCCTCTCGCGCAGCAAGGGCCGCACGGAAGTGGTCACCCTGGTCCTGACAGGCATTGCCGTCAACGCCTTCACCTTCGCCATGATCGCCTTCTACACCTATGTGGCCGACCCCAACGCCCGTGAGCAATTGATTTTCTGGCAGCTGGGCAGCCTCAACGGTGCCAGCTGGCTCAGTGTTGCCGCGGTGCTGCCCCTGTTGCTGGCGGGCTTGCTCATGGCGTTCATGGCTGCCGGAAAACTGGATTTGCTGGCCTTAGGCGAACGGTCCGCACGGCACCTAGGCGTCAATGTGGAGCGGCTGCGCATGACAATGATTGTCACGGTGGCCCTGCTGGTGGGCGCCGGCGTGGCCTTCACAGGCATCGTGAGCTTCGTGGGCCTGGTGGTCCCCCACCTGATCCGCATCATCGCCGGCCCCGGACACAAGCTGCTGCTCCCGGCCAGCGCACTGGGCGGGGCCCTTCTGGTTCTGCTGGCGGATCTTGGCGCACGCACCCTGGTCACCTATTCGGACCTGCCGCTGGGCATGCTGACAGCCTTGATTGGCGGCCCGTTCTTCTTCTGGCTGCTGCGCCGGACCCGCAATGAACAAGGAGGCTGGGCATGAGCCTGCTCGATGTTTTTCGCGCCCCTCCCACAACCGTCCCAGACCCATTGTCGCCGGGCCAGGAGGCCATTTCATGCTCCGGCGCCAGCGTTGAGCTCGGGGGGCGGGCCGTGCTGCACAACGTTGATTTGCCCGTCCTGGCGGGCGAAGTCCTCGCCCTTGTGGGACCCAACGGCGCAGGAAAGTCCACTTTGTTGGCAGCCCTGGCCGGGGACGTCCCGCTGCAGCGTGGCGAGATCCGCCTAGCCGGCAAACCGCTGAAGCATTGGCGTGCGCAGGAACTGGCGTTGCGCCGGGCAGTGCTGCTGCAGGAGGTGCAACTCAGCTTCCCCTTCAATGTTCTTGATGTTGTGCGGATGGGCAGGGCACCCTGGTCCAATACGGCTGCCGCCGGGAACGACGACGAACTGGTGGCAGCCGCCATGCGCGCCGCGGACGTCACGCACTTTGCGCAACGCAAGTTCTCCTACCTTTCCGGCGGCGAAAAGGCCCGTGTGGCCCTGGCCCGGGTCCTGGCCCAGGACACGGCGGTGCTCATGCTGGATGAGCCCACGGCTGCCCTTGACTTGCGCCACCAGGAGCTGGTTTTGCAGGTGGCCAGGGCACACTCGGCCACTGGCAGGGCGGTGGTTGTGGTGCTGCACGACCTGAACCTGGCGGCTGGATACGCGGACAAGGTGGCAGTGTTGGAGCAGGGACGCCTGGCGGCACTGGGAACCCCCGCCGAGGTGTTGACGGAAGGTCTGCTCAGCCGTGTGTACCAATACGGGATAGATGTGATGCCCCATCCCGTGAGCGGCCGCACTGTGGTTCTGCCCAGGCGCTGATGCGCAAGGAAACCGGCATGGGCTGCTCGGTTCACAATGCCCGGTATCACGGGCCCGCAGCCTAGACTTTCATAGTGACCACTGCACAAAAAATCCGACCGCCGGCCCCGGCCGGCCCGCCGCGCCTGGCCGAATTTCAGCATGCCGCAACAACGCCCCTGGCACTTTCGGGACTTGTGGGCGCCTTGGCCTTCGCGGTGTATTCGGTGTTCTCCTGGCTGCAGTGGCGAAGCTTCACCATCCGCTCCTGGGACTTGGGCATCTTCACCCAATTGGCAAAGGACTACGCCAATCTGCGCCCTCCGATTGTGAGCTTGAAGGGCGACGGTTACAACCTCCTGGGTGATCACTTTCATCCCCTGCTGGTGCTGCTGGCCCCTTTCTACCGCTTGTTCCCCAGCGCCTACACCCTGCTAGTTGTGCAGAACATGCTGCTGGCCGTCTCAGTGGTGGTGGTGTGCCGCTTTGCCATCAAGCGTTTGGGCAAGCTAACCGGCTTCTGCATTGGCGTTGCCTACGCCCTCAGTTGGGGCCTGCAATCGGCCGTTGACTCGCAATTCCATGAAATTGCCTTCGCCGTGCCGCTGCTGGCGTTCTCGCTCGTGGCACTCCTGGAGGAACGGTGGCGTTCGGCCTGGGTTTGGGCTTCCCTGCTGGTTTTTGTCAAGGAGGACTTGGGGCTGACAGTGTTTGTCATCGGCCTGGTAATGGCCTGGCGGGCGCGGACGGCGGCCGGCTTGTGGCTCTCCGTGTGGGGTGTTGGCTGGTTTATTCTGGCCACCAAGGTCATCCTGCCGGCCATGAATCCCGGCGACACCTGGGCCTATCAAAGCCAGCTCAACATTGCCGGCCTGCTCAGCGACCCGGCGTCGCTGTTCCATCCGGACAAAGTCACCACCGTGCTGCTGCTTGTGGTCATCACGGCCGGACTGTGTCTGTTCTCGCCGTTGACGCTGATAGTTTTGCCCACCCTGGCGTGGCGTTTCCTCTCGGTACTGCCCGTCTACTGGGGCCAGGAATGGCAATACAGCGCCGTGCTCATGCCGGTGGTCTTCTGTGCAGCCATCGACGCCCTGTCACGGCGCAAAGTGCTCAACTCCGCCCGGCTGCGGCTGCTCATGGGCACCACCATGGCGCTGCTGGCCGTGGTGCTGACCAGCCAGTACGCGTTCGGGAAACTGGACGATCCGGCACAGCACTTCCCGCTCACCACCGTTGCTTCCTCGCACAGCGCCCTGGCGGCCGTGCCCGACGGCGTCACCGTTGAAACAGATATTTCCCTGATGAGCTACCTGGTTGACCGCACGGAAGTGTATTGGATTGGGAACCAGAACCCCGCCCCCCAGTACGTTTTGATTGACGTCTCCGGGCGGCCCGGCCTGTCACCCACTGCTGCCGCCACTGAGGCTGAAGCCCGCTTCCCCGGCACCCGGTTTGTCACTGTTTATGCCGACGGCCGCTATCAGGTGGCCAAACAGCTATAGAGGCCTTTACTGACGGACGACGGCGGAACTTGGGTTCCGCCGTCGTCCGTCAGTTGTGTTCGGGGTGCCAGGTGGGGAAAGTTACGCTGCAGCCATGCGGGCAGCGGCCAGCTCCACAAAGACGGCCCGGTTGAGCTCGAAGGATTCGGCCGCAAAATTCAAGATGGCATCCTTCTGGGCGCGGCTGAAGTCGGTGGTGTCCAGGAGTTCGCGGTAGCCGTCCTTGTACGTCTTGGGCTTGGCGATTTCCGGGAACGCGTAGAAGTTCAATCCTTCATCGGCAATCCCGTAGTGGCGCTGAACCATGCGGGAGATGATCAGGCCGCCGGAGAGGTCGCCCATGTAGCGCACATAGTGGTGGGCCAGCAGGAACTCAATGGATTCCGGGCCCATGGCCGTCAGGGCCTGCGCATAGGCCGCCGTGGCGGGCACAATGGCGATCCGGCCGTCGGCCAGCTGGGCTTCCCAGTCGTCGCCGTGGTGGTAGCCCATGTCGGCTTCTAATGCGGCAACCCGCGCCAGCCTGGGGTCGATGAAGGCGCCCAATTGCGGGTGGTCCGCATGCGCCGCCAGGGCATCTTCCAGCGCCCTGTAGATCATCAAACTCTGGTCCAACAAGCTCACCAGGGCCGCGGTGTCCAGGGCGCCCGCCATCAGCTCGGCCACGAAGGTTGAGTCCTCGGCGGCCGAGTGGGCTGCTGCGGTGTGGCTTTTAAGCTCCTGCGAGAGCCCCTCGGCGGAGTCGGGCAGAACGGATTCAACGGCTGAGGCAGACATGTGGGACTCCAAGATTAGGTAAAGGTAACCTTAGCTAATCAGCTTTGCTGACACTGTGTCAAGATATTGGTGACACAGTGTCAGCAGAAGTCGCAACATTGCCTTCGGGGTCAGTCGACTCCCTTGATTTTCACCACAAAGACGGCTCCCAGCAGGCCAATGATTGCCGCCGCCACATACAGGGTCACGTAACCGCCCAGAACGGTGACTAGTGGCAACGCGATGAGGGGGGCGATGACCTGCGGCAGGGAATTGGCAACATTGATCACGCCAAGATCCTTGCCGCGGCTCTCCGCATGCGGCAGCACCTGGGTCAGGAGCGCAAAGTCCACGGCCAGGTAGGCCCCGTAGCCAATGCCCAGAACGGCGGCACCAATGAGCGAGCCCGTCCAGGTGGGGGCGAAAGCCAGGATAAGGGCCGCCAGGGCAATGATGGCGGAGGACCCGATGACGAAGGGCTTGCGCCGCCCCACCTTGTCGGTCCAGCGTCCGCCAATCACGGCCGTGATTAGGGTCAAAATGGCGTAGATGCCCGTCAGGACCAGAACACCAAATTCCGGGTTCTCAAAACCAACGGCGTCACGCAGGAAAAACAGCAAGTACAAGGTGACCATGTGGTTGCCCACATTCACCAGGAACCGGGTGATCCAGGCCCAGGCAAAGTCCGGGTAAAGCCGCGGGGAAATCCAAAATCCCTTGACGAAGGCCGTCCAGGTAAACGGCACCCTGTCCTCGCGCGCCAGCACAACGTCATTGGAATAGAACAGGTAGGGGACCATCCCGGCCACCAGGGCAACGGCGCACAGGACATATCCCAGCGCAAAGTTTCCGGCCACCACGGCACCCACTGCGGCACCGAACAAGATGCCTATGACAGTGCCCATGGAGGCGAGCCCGCCAATGGTGCCGCGCTGGTGGACGGGGGCCTGGTCTGGGACGGCAGCGGTGATGGCCGCCAGCGCGCCGTTGCAACCCAATTGGACCAGGCACCATAGCAGCATCATGGCGGCGACGCTCGGGGCAACCGTCAGGCCCAGCAGCCCGATGGTTCCCAGCAGCGCGCCAATGAACACCCAGGGAACGCGGCGGCCAAAACGGGAGACGGACCTGTCGCTGAAGGTGCCAAAAAGCGGGTTCGCCACCAGGGAGACGGCGGCTCCGGCACCCGTGACCAGGGCAAGGATGCCTTCCTTGTCCGCCTCGTTGATGGCTATGGCCTGTTGCCCCAATAACACCTGGATGGGGCCAAAAAAGGAGGTGTTGATGCCGACGTTGACCAGAATGACGGCGAAAATCCATTTGTTGCCCACATCCTTGGTGGGTTCGGCAAATGCCGCCTTGGCCGATGCCGGGCCCGGCGCGGCCCCGGTTCCCTTGGATGTGGTCATGTCCCCCAGCTTTCGCAGTTCCTGTGTGTGGCGCCACCTGCATTACCCCAGGTTTCGCTTCGCAACAGCTTACGTGGGTTTAGCCCTGCTGTGCCCGGATTTCCTCGATGATCCGCAGGGCAGCCACGGAGTCCGCGGGGTTGACCGGCACGGGCCCGCCGCGGAGGATCGCCTCCGCCAGAAGCTCATAAAAGCAGGCAAAGCTTGCCCGTTCGGTGGGCACCGGCTCCAGCGCCCCGTCGCGGCCAACCACGCCCCAATTCGCTTCGGGGTCCACCCCGTACAGCGGGTCCCCCGGCACCATGCCGGCCAGAAGCTGGGACTCCTGGATGTCGGGGGTTCGCTTGATGTAGCTGGCCTCGGAGCCCACAACGCGCAGGCGCGGCCCCAGTTGTGGGGCGTTGAGGTTCATCCATAGGTGCGAGGTGACCCCGCCAACATGTTCCAGCGCAACAAACGCGTCGTCGTCGGCCGGCTCTTCCGGCCGCCGGGCCGCCACCTCGCCGTAGACGCGCTTGGCGGGGCCAAAAAGTTGCAGGGCCTGGTCGATCAGGTGCGTGCCAAGGTCAAAGAGGATGCCGCCGCCGGCGGCAACGTCGGCCTTGGCCTTCCACTCCTTGGTGATGACCGGCTGCCAGCGCTCCAGCCGCGACTCGAAGCGGCGGACCTGGCCCAGCCGCCCCTGTTCCATGAGCTTTTTCACTGTCAGGATTTCCGCATCCCAGCGGCGGTTTTGGTAGGTGGCCAACAACAGGCCACGTTCCCGGGCCAGGGCGATCAGCGCCTCGCCTTCGGCGCTGGTTACAGTGAATGGCTTGTCCGCCACCACTGCGCAGCCGGCCTCCAGCGCGGAGCGGGTGAGGTCCCCATGGGTTGCCGGCGGAGTCCCCACCACCACCAGGTCAATGCCCTGGTGGCTGGCCGCCCACGCGGCCCGGTCAATCACGCGGGCCTGCGGATATGCTGCGCGGGCCTGGGTCTGGCGCTGCGGATCGGAGGTGACTATGACGTCAAGGGTGAAGTCCTGCAGTGAGGCTATGGCCGGGGCATGGAAAATACTGCCGGCATGGCCAAAACCGAGCAAGGCGGTGCGAATTCTCTGCGTCATGGGTCATACCCTACCGGGCACTTTGAGGACCCGGCGCGCTAAAGTATTGCCCATGACCCTCGACGCGCCCCGCATCAGCTCCGGCCTTGCCCCAACGGACCAGCGTGCGCTGGCCCGCACCTTGGACGGCAGCGACGACGTCACTGTCTTTGTCGACGGCACGGCGCACCGTTTGCCGCCCGAGGCCAGGGATGCCGTGCTGGATTTGCTGCGCCGCCTCTCGCGCGGCGATGCCGTGACAGTGGCCAGCGTGGCCGAACTGTTGACCACCTCGCAGGCGGCCGAACTGGCCGGCATTTCCCACACTTTCTTGCGAAATATGACGGACAGGGGCGACATCCCCGTCCAATACCGCGGCTCGCACCGGCGCATCCGCCGCCAGGACATCATGGCGTGGCTGGAGAGCCAAAAGAACGCCGTGCCCCAGGCATAGGGCTCCGCGCCCTGGCAGACGGGCCGCTGGCCCGTCAGAGGCGTGGCCGGCCGGCCCAGCGGGCGGCCTTCAATGCCAGGTGCAGTTCCAGGCGCACCCGCCCGGACAGCGGGTCGGCGCCAATGATGGCGCGCACCCGCGCCAGCCTGTTGTAGACACTGGAACGGTGCAGGTGGAGCTGCTCCGCGACCCCGGCCACCGCCCCGTCGCTGTCGTACAGCAGTTCCAGTACGGGAAAGAGCTCACTGGCGCCGTCGCGATCCCGCAGCAGCCGGTAGTACACACTGTCTTCGGGATCGGCGGCGCCACCAGCCAGGACCTCATAGACGCCGGCCCCGCGAACATCAAGAATGTCACCCAGGGCCGGATCCACCATGGCGGCCTGCGCGGCAATGTGCGACTCCGTGCTGGCCGCGGGCAGGGCCCGCAGGGACACGAAGGGTTCACTGATGCCCATCACCACGCGCTGCGGCGGAACACCTGTTCGCTTGGTCAGTTCCGCCTCGTAGCGCGAGCGCACCGCGGCATGGCTGCCGCGTCCGGGCGTGTGCCGAAACAAAAGTGCCGAATGCGTGGCCAGGCCGGCGCTGAAAAGGGCCTGGTCCACACCAACTGTGCCCTGCAGGCCCGCGCTGCGGTGGATCAGCGCCGCGGCCAGCGGATCCGTGACCCTGGGGGCGCCGGACGGCCCTGGTATTCCCGGCGCGGCATAGAGGGCGGCCATCTGCCATGGGCCGTTTTGGCGGATTTCGGGCCATTCGCCAAGGATGTCGATGGCGCGCTTGTCCCCGGCAACGGCGGCCAGGAATTGTTGTTCCCGCAGCTGGCGGACACTGGATTCGGCCGTGTTGGAGTCCAGCAGCAGCGTGGCCAGCAGGTCCAGCGAGTCCCTGACCTGCGGCAATTGCGCCAGGATCGCCGTCGCACTGGGTTCCTGCTCATCCTGCTGGACCCACAGATAGCCCACCCGGAATCCGCGGACCAGCAGGGGCACGCACACCCGGCCCAGCATGCCCAGTTCGCCATTGGCGGGGATCACCACGGGCCGGACGGCACTGGCGATGCCATGGGAGAGCTGCCAGGCGCTGACGTCGGCCGGCACCCGCTTGCTCAGCAGGAAGTTCACCCGCACCCTGTCCGCGTGGGACTGGTTGGCACTGTACGCCAGCAGAAGCCCGTCAAGGTCCTCAAGGGACAAGCCGCGGCGCAGCTGGAGGGCCAACTGCTCAACGAGGTTCTCAATCTCCGGATCGCGCATGAATTCAGCCTAGCGGGGCACCACGACAACAGTCGACATTTGAACCCCCTGTGCTCGACAACTGTCGAGCACGGGCGATGACGATTACCGGAATTCCAGGGTTTATCCCCGTTCGTGACGTAGCTTGGCTATGAACTACTTCACAAGCCGGCGCTAGTGTTGTCACTACACCAACAGCGTCCGGGCGCCCGCCCACCGCACCGAAATGAAGGACAAAATCATGATTATCGGCGTTCCCAAAGAGATCAAGAACAACGAATTCCGCGTGGCCATGACGGCATCGGGCGTCCTGGAACTCACCCGCCACGGGCATACCGTCTTGATTGAACGCGGCGCGGGCATCGGCTCCAGCATTGCCGATGAGGAGTACTCAGCCTCCGGTGCCGAATTGGTGGTTGACGCAGCAGAGGTGTGGGGCCGGGCCGACATGGTGGTCAAGGTCAAGGAACCCATCAGCGTCGAGTACCCGTACTTCCGCAAGGGCCTGATCCTGTTCACCTATCTGCACCTGGCTGCCGAGGCTGAACTGACCCGCGCGCTCATGGAGTCCGGCGTGACGGCCATTGCCTACGAGACAGTGCAGATTGGGCGTACCCTGCCGTTGCTGGCACCCATGTCCGAGGTTGCCGGGCGCCTGTCCGTGCAGGTGGGCGCCCAGTGCCTGACAGCACCTGCCGGCGGCAAGGGCATCCTGCTCGGCGGGGTCCCCGGCGTCCGCCCGGCCAACGTGGTCATCCTTGGCGCCGGGGTGTCCGGCACCAACGCCGCGGCCATGGCCATTGGCGCCGGCGCCGATGTGACCATTCTGGACATCAACATTGACCGCCTGCACCAGCTCGATGACCACTACCAGGGCCGGCTGAAGACGGTGGCGTCCAACACCTTGGAAATTGAGCGCTCCCTGTTGGCTGCAGACCTGGTCATTGGCTCGGTGCTGATCCCCGGCGCCAAGGCACCCAAGCTGGTCACCAATGAAATGGTGTCCCGCATGAAGCCCGGTTCGGTGCTGGTGGACATCGCCGTGGACCAAGGCGGCTGCTTCGAGGACACCCACCCCACCACGCACGCCGACCCCACCTTCAAGGTCCACAACTCCGTGTTCTACTGCGTGGCCAACATGCCCGGAGCCGTGCCGAACACCTCAACCTACGCGCTGACCAATGTGACCCTGCGCTACGCCGTGGCCTTGGCCAACCTCGGTGTCGTTGCCGCCCTGGAGGCAGATCCCGCCTTGGCTGCGGGCCTGAACGTTGCCGGCGGCCAGGTTGCCCACCACTCGGTCTCCAGCGCCCACGAGCTGCCCCTGGCGGCAGACTGGCGCCAGCTGGTCTAGTACCGGCTACACCTTAAGCGCCGAAGGCATTCCGCGCTGGTCAGGGAGTGCGAAGTTTCACACGCCGCTAGTCAGCACCCCAGCCACGAGGGCCCCAAGACGGTTTTGCGAGTCTTGGGGCCCTCGTGGCTGGGGCGCGCCGTCGGCGTTTTGCCTGCCCGCTGCTAGTGATTGCCCGCCTTGCGACGGTTCATCACGAACACCGCAGCGCCTGCCATAAGCAGCAGCACTGCGAGTCCGCCCAACACCGTGGCATTGGCGCCGGTGTTGGCCAGGTCGTCCTCGGCGGCCGGGGTGGTGGTTGCCGAGGTTGCCGCGCCTGTGACTGTCAGGGCAGCGCTCACCTGGAGTGCTTTCCCATCAACACCCACACCGTCAATAACAATGCGGTGCTTGCCGGGCGCCACATCCACCGGCAGGCTCACGAGCAACGTCACAACACCGTTGGCATCAGCGACGGCCGTCCCCAGCAGCACCGGGGTGGAATGCAGGGTGAAGCTCGCCTTGGTTCCCGGCTTGAAACCCTTGCCGGTGATCGTGAGCCTGCCACCGGGCACCAGGGCGCCCGCATTCAACGAGACATCACCCCTGGAACCTGCGTTGGGGGCCGGTGAAGCGGCAGGAGAGGACGACGGCGAATCATGCGACGCGCTCATCCCATCGCCGGATT
>JBDTQM010000075.1:0-17013 GCA_039932175.1 Specibacter sp. | reverse complement strand
GTTCAACGCGCAGCACTTTGCGGCGCATGACGTATCTTCGCTCCCCGCCGATGTACAAGGTGCTGCGTTCAAGCTCCCATTTGCCGTATTCAGCGTGTTCACGCAGGCGTTGGTACGCAATGGGCACAGATTCACCGGGAGACACTGTGAGGTGCAAATATTCGTACTGGCGCAGAGGTGCTCCACGACCTGTCAGCGCCGGTTTCAAAGTTTCTCTCATGGGCCGTCCTTTCCACGCACGGTCTGCGAACTGTCTGTTACCTGTAAAACCTACCTCTTGCCACAGCAGGCTCCTACGTCCGAACTTGAAAAGGACTTTCATGTTGGGGAACTCACTGGTACCGTCAATCGCATGAGCATTGATCCCCGTGCAGCCCTGAGCGCATTGACCACAGCATTGGAAGAACATCTGGTGGCCGCGTCAGCCCGCCGGGGGGAAGAAGACCCCATTGTGGAGGCCACCTTCCTGGGCATCATTGACGCCTTTGAAGCATATGAAGAGGCTCTCTTCGATGCCTTTGACGAAGTAACACCCTTGGTTATCTACGGTGAAGACGGCGAAGATTTTGATGAAGAGGAGGATTCAGAAGACTCTGCCGAGTCCGGTGACTCCGACGACGACCTTGAATCGGCCTCCGAGTAATTTTTCGCAGGGACCTTTCGAGCATTGGTTTTTGGCGTTAGACAGTGAAAGACCCTCATGATGAGGGCTTTCACTGTTTAAGCATGTCTGTTGCCGGCGCCTTAATATGGTGACGGCTAAAGCTGTGAGACTTCGTTCAGCACGTTGAGGATCGGCTCCGGCAATGGTGCCAGCGACGATTTGAGTATTTCAGTCAGCTGTTCCGGACTGCGGGGACCTATGATGGCGGCGGAAACACCGTTGTGGTCCAGGAGCCAGCTGAGGGCCACATCCAGCGGCGGCCGGCCCAAGCCCTTGGCGGCAGTCATCAAGGCCTCGGTGATGCTGGCCGGGCGCCCGTCCAGGTATTTTTCCACATAGCCGCCCATGGTGGCGCTGGCGCCCCGCGACTCGCTGGGGATTTGACCGCGGTATTTTCCTGTCAATACGCCGCGGCCCAGGGGAGCCCAGCAGAGCAGACCCGTGCCGACGTGTTCGGCTGCCGGGACCACCTCAGTCTCGGCGGTGCGGGCCAGCAGGGAATACTCCACCTGGTTGGCCACTAGCGCTGTGTCGCTGAGAGTCGCCGCGCGGGCCAGCTGCCAGCCGTTGTAGTTGGAGACACCGGCATAGCGAACCCTTCCACTGCTGACAGCGTACTCAAGGGCACCCAGGGTCTCTTCCAGGGGCACGTTGTCGTCCCAGATATGAGCCAGCCACAGATCCAGGTGATCCGTGCCCAGCCGTGCCAGCGAAGCCTCCAGGCCTGCCAGCATGGCCCGCCGGGACGTGTCCACCATCTGCTTGCCGTTGCGGTGGCCAATGCCTGCCTTGGAGATCAGGACCACGTCACTGCGGGGAACAACATCACCCAACAGTTCGCCAAGGATGGCCTCGCTGCAGCCCTCTACGTAACTGACGGCCGTGTCCAATGTTGTGCCGCCGGCGTCCACAAAGTCACGCAGTTGTGTTCGTGCAGCTTCGGCGTCAGTTTCTCTGCCCCAGGACATTGTCCCCAGGGTTAGCGCCGAAACGCGCAATCCGCTGGTCCCCATGAATCGTTGTTCCATACGCGCAAGCTTACGGTGATCTGCGTCCCGATTTCGCGTCTGCGGCCGCGATGGATCACTGTGAACTCGCTCATGCTCTAGGCTGAAACCCGTGAACTGGTTTGAAGCGGCCTTCCTGGGCCTAATACAAGGCTTGACTGAATTCCTTCCGATTTCTTCAAGCGCCCATCTTTTTGTCGTCGGCAAATTCCTCCCCTCGGGCGCCGACCCGGGAGCGGCATTTACTGCCGTGAGCCAGTTGGGCACAGAAACAGCTGTTGTTGTCTTCTTTTGGCGCGACATTGTCCGGATCATCAAGGCCTGGTTCGGGTCCCTGAAGGGCCGCGTTCCGCGCACAGACCCTGACGTCCGCATGGGCTGGCTCATCATTGTTGGCAGCGTGCCGATTGCCCTGCTGGGCGTCTTGTTCGCCCACCACATTGAATCCACGCTGCGGAACCTGTGGCTCGTCGCCACGACACTTATAGTTTTTGGGCTCATCCTGGCCGTGGCCGATGCAACGGCCAGCCAGGAGCGGGAGTTGAAGGACATCAGCGTCAAGCACGGCGTCATTTACGGCTTCGCACAGGCGCTGGCGCTCATACCCGGAGTGTCCCGCTCGGGTGGAACCATTACCGCCGGCCTGCTTATGGGTTACACCCGTGAATCTGCTGCTCGGTACTCGTTCCTGCTGGCCATTCCGGCAGTCTTTGGCAGCGGATTTTACGAGCTGTACAAGATCGTCTCGGGGCATGAGAACGCCGACGGCCCCTTCGGCATCGGCGAAACCATTCTGGCCACCATCATCGCGTTCGCCGTGGGATATCTCATCATTGGCTGGTTCCTGAAGTTCATCTCCACCAAGAGTTTCCGGCCCTTTGTTTGGTACCGGATCGGGCTGGGACTGCTGCTCTACATCCTGCTTGGATTCAACGTCATCACACCGTAAATCCGGCGCCCGGAAACCGCTCCGCTCCCCAGCCGCTCCCACCGCTCGCGAGCTCGTGGCGGGGCCCTCGCGGCTGTGGGCCCATTTTCGGGTCCCTGAGGCCTATAGCGCCCATCGGCCTCCTAAAAAACCGCTCCGCGCTTTTTCGGGTCCCTGAGGCCTATAGGCTTAGCTCTGTGAAAACTTGGAAGTCCCACGCCCTCCCGCAGCTGCCAGGCGTTATGCCCGGCATCCATCTGCATGAAACCAGCCAACAACGAGTACTCGCACTGCCAGACTCGGATCAGGCCAGCCTTTACGTCTGCGGCATCACGCCCTATGACGCCACCCACATGGGCCACGCCGCAACCTATGTTGCTTTTGACCTGCTCAACCGCGCCTGGCGCGATGCCGAGCGCACCGTAACATATGTGCAAAATGTCACAGACATTGACGACCCCCTGCTGGAACGGGCCACTCGCGACGGTCAGGACTGGCGCGAACTTGCCATCTCCCAGACAGCCCTTTTCCATGCCGACATGGAGGCGCTGAAAGTTCTGGCGCCCGAACACTACATTGGTGCCGTCGAGTCCATTGAGTGGATTGTTCCGGAAGTTCAAAAATTGATCGAAGCAGGCCTGGCCTACCCCGTGGCCGGGACTGATGGCGAGCCAGACGGCGATATTTACTTCTCGGTGGAGGCCGCCTCGGCTGCTGCCAAGATTGACAGTCTCGACGCCCCCTGGTGGTTGGGGCAGATCTCCGGCCTGAGCCAGGAAGCAATGCTCCCTTTCTTTGCTGAACGCGGCGGCGACCCCGACAGGGCCGGCAAACGCCACCCCCTGGACGCGTTGCTGTGGCGTGTGGCCCGCGACGGGGAGCCGTCCTGGGACGGTGACACCCTCGGCGAAGGCCGCCCGGGCTGGCACATCGAATGCACAGTCATTGCCCAACGCTTCCTGCCCAAGCCGTTCACAGTCCAAGGCGGTGGCAGTGATCTGATCTTCCCCCACCATGAGATGGGTGCAGGCCACGCCTACGCGCTGGGAAATGCGCCCATGGCCCAGCACTACGCCCACACAGGCATGGTGGGTCTCGACGGCGAGAAGATGAGCAAATCCAAGGGCAACCTGGTGCTCGTTTCAGTGTTGCGTGCCGAAGGCGTTGACCCTGCAGCCATTCGCCTGGCCATCCTGGCCCACCACTACCGCAGCGACTGGTTCTGGACCGATGAACTTCTTGTTTCGGCACAGGACCGTTTGGCTCGCTGGCGTACAGCCCTTGCCGTTGCGCCGGAGGGATCAGCCATACCGCTGCTGGCGGAAATGCGGGCGGCGCTGTCACAGGATCTCGACGCGCCGCGTGCCCTGGCAGCCATTGATGCCTGGGCAGCTGCCGCCGGTGCCGCGCAGGCGGCGGCTGCCAACGCAGAAACCGCAGCAGGTTCCCTCCGGGATGCTGCGCTGGTTTCGGATGCCGTTGAAGCATTGCTGGGCCTGGAGCTCTAAACCCGCACACCAGCCCCGAAACCCCATTCGGCCTCTCGGTTGGGCACCTACAAGTGCCCGGCCCCGGGACCGGGTGGGGTTTTGCCGCTTGCCGACACATAAATGACGACGGATAAATGCAGCCAGATCAATACCGACGGTTCGGGGAAGCTACGGCTGGTCCTGGCCGCGCCTGCGCAGGTAGCGTTCAAACTCCTTGGCAATGGAATCGCCGGTTGCCTCCGGCAGCTCGGCCGTATCCTTGGCTTCCTCCAGCTGCTGCACGTAGGCACCAATTTCGGGGTCCTGCGCAGCAAGGTCGTTGACGCCGCGTTCCCACGCCTGCGCGTCGTCGGACAACTCTGCGGTGGGCAAGGCGACGTGCAGAAAATCCTCAATCTTGTTCAACAACGCCAGCTCAGCCTTGGGGGAGGGGGCCTGCGCCACGTAGTGCGGCACGGCTGCCCACAACGATACTGTGGGCAGGCCCGCCAACATGGCCACCTCGTTCAAAACGCCCACAATGCCGATGGGGCCCTCATACGCGGAAGGTTCCAGGCCCAGGCGTTCGGCAAGCTCTGCGTCGTCGCACGAAGCCGAAACGGGAATGGGGCGGGAGTGGGGCACGTCGGCCAGCAGGGCACCCACCAGGATCACGTAGTTCACGTGCAGTGCCGCCGCCTTGGCCAGCAGTTCCGCCGTATAGGCGCGCCAGCGGTAGGACGGCTCGATGCCGTGGACCAAAATGACGTCAACATCGGTGCCTGGAATGCCGGCCTTGGCAATTTTTGTGACGGGCCACTTGATCCTGCGCCGGCCGGCGGAACTGAGCCGGACCTCGGGGCGGGTGAACTGAAAGTCGTAATACTCATCCGGCTCAATGACGGCCACCCGCTTGGCACCCCAGAGCTTGTGCAGGTATTTCAGCACATTACTGGCAGCCTCGCCGGCGTCGTTCCAGCCCTCAAAGGCCGCCAGCATGACGGTCACCCGATCCTCGCCCGGTGCAGGAGTCAGCAACAGTCCGGGTTCGCTTGATTCCGCATCATTGAGTCTGCTCACGGCTCCAGCCTAAGGCTCCGGCAGCCGATGGCAACAGTCACCACGCGGTGACCTCTCCGAAAACCGTGCAGCTGTTCACGCCACGTAGACTAGAGGCATGCTTTCACCCAGTGCCGCCGCCGCACCTCTTGCGTCTCCGACCCCTCCAACGCTAAAAGCCGTCCTCTGGGACATGGACGGGACATTAGTGGATACGGAACCCTATTGGATTGCCGCCGAGATTGCGCTGGTGACCGCCCATGGCGGGCAATGGGATGAGGAGAAGGCTCACCTTCTGGTGGGCAACGCCCTGGACGCCAGCGCCAGGATTATGCAGGAGGCCGGTGTCAAGCTCTCAGAGCGGGAAATCATCGACCACCTCTCCCATGAGGTCATTACCGGGATCCGCCGCGAACTGCCGTGGCGTCCGGGAGCCAGGGAACTGCTGGCGGATCTGCACAACAGCGGGGTGCGCTGCGCCCTGGTGACCATGAGTGAGCGCAATCTGGCCGCCGAAGTGGCCCAGGCCCTTGATCATGACTACTTTGAATTCCTGGTGACAGGCGATGAGGTCACCAATGGCAAGCCGCACCCCGAGCCGTACCTGCGGGCCATTGAAATGCTCCGGAAAACCGACCCGACCATCACGGCGGCGCACTGCGCAGCGTTTGAAGACTCGGTCCCCGGGGTTGCCTCGGCCATGGCTGCAGGTGTTGCCACGATTGCCATCCCCAACGCCGTGCCGCTGGCTGAGGACGCCGGCCGGACCACCTGGGAGACGCTGGCAGGCAAAACGGCCGACGACGTCAATGCTGTTGTCGCCGCCAAGTTCGCCGCCACCGGGGCTGCTTTGTGAGCAATTCCACTCACGGCGCCAAGGCGCGGCGTGAGGGTTTTGTCATTGGCTCGGTGCGCGGAACACCCATCATTCTGGCGAACTCATGGTTCTTTATTGCCGGTGTGACTGTGCTGATTTTTGGTCCGCAGCTGCAAAGCAACCTGCCGGGCCTGGGCGCGCGTGCCTACGCCGTGGCCTTTGCCTACGCCCTGCTGCTGCTGTTCTCGGTGTTGATCCATGAACTTGCGCACGCGGTTGCAGCAAAAATGTATGGCTGGCCAACCCACAAGATCGTTCTGAATTTGTGGGGCGGCCACACCGAATTTGATTTCAGCAAGGCAACCCCGGGCAAGGCGCTGGTGGTGGCATTTTCGGGCCCCGTTGCGAACTTTGTGCTGGCCGGCCTGGGCCAGCTGGTGGTCATGGCGCTCCCGGAACGCACCTCCCTGGGAACCGCAGTCGCCCTGCTGCTGGCCAACATTTTCGTCTTTGCCAATCTGCTCATTGGCGCCTTCAACGTTCTGCCCGGCCTGCCCCTTGACGGCGGGCGCCTGGTGGAGTCCATTGTGTGGAAGTCAACGGGAAGCCAGGAGAAGGGCACCATTGCCGCCGGCTGGGCCGGGCGCATCATTGTGGTGGTGCTTGTTGCTGCAGCGCTGGGCATTCCGTACCTTCAGGGCGGGCAGCCGGAGTTGACAACCACGTTCATTTTCCTTCTCCTGGCAGGTTTTCTTTGGATGGGCGCCTCGGCCTCCATCAAAGGCGCCAGCATTCGCCTGCGGTTGCCGGCCATCAGCGCAGGCACCTTGGCCGCACCGGCCATCAGCGCAGCCAACACGTGCACCGTGGCCCAACTGTGGACTCTCCGCGGCCAGTACCCGCAGGAACCCATAGTGTTGTACGGCGTTGACGGCCGGCCCTGTGCCGTCGTTGATGAGTTTGCGCTGGCCCACGTGCCGCCCGAGGTCGCCGCAACCACCCCTGCCACGGCAGTGGCCAGGTCCCTCTCGCAGGGTGCCTATGTGCCTGACGTTGCCAAGGGCGAGGAACTGGTGGCCTACCTGGCCCAGCTCCCTGACACCGAATATGCGGTGATCAACTTGGACGGGCGCGTGACAGGGCTTCTGAGCCAGGCGAAAGTTGTTTCCGCCATCACCGGCAAGCCCGCACCCTAGTACCGGTCTCCACGGCAGCAACCGGCCATGTTTCCACTGGCCGCCCACTTATTCTTCAGCACCAACACGTTAGGACCTACCCCATGACCCACAGCGATTCCAGCCAAGAGACCTCCCTGCAGCCCCATGGCGCAGCAGCCCGCCGCGGCCCGTTCCGCGCCGGTGAGCGTGTGCAGCTGACGGACGAGCGCGGACGCATGAACACCATCACCTTGACCCCCGGTACGGCCTACCACACGCACAAGGGCTTCCTCAATCATGATCTGCTGATCGGCGCCCCCGAAGGCTCCATGGTGGAAAGCAACGTGGGCCAGCAGTACCAGGCACTGCGCCCGCTGCTTTCGGACTTTGTGCTCTCCATGCCCCGCGGCGCGGCCGTGGTGTACCCCAAGGATGCCGGCCAGATCATCACGATGGGTGACATTTTCCCCGGTGCCCGCGTGGTGGAGGCCGGCGTTGGCTCCGGCGCCCTGTCCATCTCCCTGCTTCGCGCAGTGGGCGACAACGGCTACCTGCACTCGTTTGAACGCCGCGAAGAATTTGCCGACATTGCCCGCGGCAACGTGGAAACAATCTTTGGCGGACCGCACCCGGCCTGGAAGATCTCCCTGGGTGATTTCCAGGACCAGGTCGTGGAGCAGGAAGCCCCCGGCAGCGTTGACCGCGTTGTCCTTGACATGCTGGCCCCCTGGGAATGCCTCGACGCCGTGGCAACCGTACTTGCTCCCGGCGGTGTTTGGATCAACTATGTGGCCACAGTGACGCAGCTGTCCCGCACGGCCGAGGCCATCCGCGCCGACGGACGCTTCACTGAGCCCGACGCCTGGGAATCCATGGTCCGCGGCTGGCACCTTGAAGGCCTGGCTGTCCGCCCCGACCACCGCATGGTTGCCCACACGGGCTTCCTGATGGTCACCCGCCGCCTGGCCGACGGTGTCACAGGCATGACGTTGAAGCGCCGTGCCTCCAAGACGGACTTTGCCCAGGAAGATCTCGACGCCTGGACCCCCGCCGCCGTGGGTGAGCGTGCAGTGTCGGACAAGAAATTGCGCCGCGCCGCCAGGGACGCATCGTCCACAGTGCAGACCCGCCGCACCAAGAGCAAGCTGGCAGAGGAAGAGACTGGCGCTGACGCCTAGCAGCACTATGATCAGCAGTAGCAGCCTGAGCCGGCACCGGAAGGATTGATTGTCATGAGCGAATCCCAGCACCCCACTCCCGACAACCCTGCGACGGGCGCGCCCGTGCCGGGGTCACCCGCAGCCAGCTATGCAACGGGCCCCGGCCAGCAGGCCGTGCTGGAGCGCCAGCTCAACGTCCTCCGCGACAAGGCGCGCAACCTCGACCGCCAGCTGGCATCGGCCACGAGCAACAATTCCCGGCTCGTGGCCATGCTGGAAACGGCCAAGTCGGAGATCCTGAAACTTCGCAGTGCCTTGGAGCACGACGGCGAACCCCCCTACAGTTTTGGCACCATCGTTGCGATCAACCGCCAAAGCACGGCCGGGGGCGTCAACTCGGCGCTCACCGCTGAGAGCCTGGACATTTTCGCCTCGGGACGCAAGATGCGTGTCGGACTGAGCCCGCTGCTGCGCATGAATGATCTCAACGTGGGCCAGGAAGTGCTGCTCAACGAAGCCTTCACTGTCATTGCCGGCCTTGGCTACGAGCGTGTGGGTGAACTTGTCACCGTCAAGGAGCTGCTGGGCACAACACGGGTGCTGGTGATTGGCCGCGCCGATGAGGAGCGGGTGGTCCGTTTGGCGGGGGTGCTGCAAGGCGGCAGCGTCAAAGTGGGGGACGCCCTCACCGTGGATGGGCGAACGGGCTACGCCCTGGAGAAGGTTCCGCGCTCCGAGGTGGAGAACTTGATTCTTGAAGAAGTGCCGGACATTTCCTATTCCGACATTGGCGGGTTGGCCTCCCAGATTGAACAGATCCGCGACGCCGTCGAACTGCCATTCCTGCACCCGGACCTCTACCGCGAGCACGGCCTCAAGCCGCCCAAGGGCATCCTGCTCTACGGCCCGCCCGGCTGCGGAAAGACACTCATTGCCAAGGCCGTTGCCAACTCCTTGGCCAAACGGGCGGCCGAACGCTCCGGGGTGAAGGACCAAAAGAGTTACTTCCTGAACATCAAGGGCCCGGAACTGCTGGACAAGTATGTGGGGGAGACGGAACGCCAGATCCGGCTCATCTTCAGCCGGGCCCGCGAAAAGGCGTCGGACGGCAGCGCCGTGGTGGTCTTCTTTGACGAGATGGATTCCTTGTTCCGCACCCGCGGGACGGGCGTGTCCTCGGATGTGGAAACCACCATTGTGCCCCAGCTCCTGAGTGAGATCGACGGCGTCGAACGCCTGGACAACGTGATTGTCATTGGCGCCTCCAACCGGGAGGACATGATTGACCCGGCCATCCTGCGCCCGGGCCGCCTGGATGTGAAGGTCAAGATTCAGCGCCCGGATGTGGAGGCTGCTGCCGATATTTTCGCCAAGTACGTCACCACGGCGCTGCCGTTCCACGCCGACGACGTAGCTGCCAACAACGGCAGCCTGCAGGAGACGGTGGACGCCATGATCCAGCGCACGGTTGAGGCCATGTACGCCACGGACAAGTCCAACGAGTACCTGGAGGTCACCTATGCCAACGGCGACACCGAAATGCTGTACTTCAAGGACTTCAACTCCGGTGCCGTGATCCAGAACGTTGTGGACAGGGCCAAGAAGTACGCCATCAAGGATCTGCTGACACACGCCGAAAAGGGCATCCGGATTGAGCACATGCTACGCGCCGTGGTGGATGAATTCCGCGAACACGAAGACATGCCCAACACCACCAACCCCGACGACTGGGCACGGATTTCCGGCAAGAAGGGCGAGCGGATCACCTACATCCGCACCATTGTGCAAAGCAAGGAAGGCCAGGTTCCGGGCAAGACGCTCGAACCCCTGGAAACGCTGAGCAACACAGGGCAGTACTTGTGAGTGTTGTGCGGGTCATGGGGGCCGAAACTGAATACGGCATTCACGCCCCCGGCACCAGCACCTTCAATGCCACCTGGCTTTCCACCCAGGTGGTGCACGCGTATTCGCGTGAGACCCGGCAGCGTGCGGCAGCCGGTGGGGAGACCCGCTGGGACTACACGGACGAGGATCCGCTGGCCGACGCACGCGGATGGTCCGTGCCACGCAATGCCGCCCACCCCAGCCAGCTCACGGACAGCGAACCCGAACTCACTGCGGCACAAATTGCCCTCGAGGGCGGGGAAAGCGGCGACCCAAGTGTCCCCCTGATGATGAACATGGTGCTGGGCAACGGGGCCAGGCTCTACGTTGACCACGCCCACCCCGAGTACTCCTCACCCGAAGTCACCAATCCACTTGATCTTGTGCGGTGGGACGCTGCAGGGGACTTGGTGGCATTGGCAGCCGTGCGCCGGATTGCCGCCACCCCCGGCCTGCCCGAAATCAACTTGTACAAGAACAACACCGACAACAAATCGGTTTCCTACGGCAGCCACGAAAACTACTTGATGCCGCGCCATGTGCCGTTCAAGAACATCGTCAACGGGCTGACGCCGTTCTTTGTGACCCGGGCCATCATGTGCGGCGCCGGCCGGGTGGGCCTGGGCCAGGACGGTTCCGGGGTGGGGTTTCAGATCAGCCAGCGCGCGGATTTCTTTGAGGCCGAGGTGGGGTTGGAAACCACCATTCGCCGTCCCATCATCAACACCAGGGACGAGCCCCACGCGGTGGCGGACAAATACCGCCGCCTGCACGTGATCATCGGCGACGCCAACCTCAGCCAAGTCTCCAACTACCTCAAATTCGGCACCACGGCCCTTGTCCTGGACATGATTGAACACGGCAGCGCCCCCGAGGTGCAGTTCGCCGACCCGGTGTCCACCCTGCGTGAGATCAGCCATGACTGGCAGCTGGCGCAAACGCATCTTCTGCGCAACGGCACCAGGGTCAGCGCGCTGCAGGTACAGTGGCTGTACCTGAACGCGGCCAAGGCCCACGCCGCTGCCAACGGATCGGCGGATCCAGTGACAGGTGACGGCCACACAGCGGCCGTCCTGGCCAAGTGGGAAGAAGTTCTGACGGCCTTGGGCAAGGACCCCATGAGCCTGGCCAATCAATTGGAGTGGGTGGCCAAACTCAACCTGCTCCAGCAGTACCGGGCCCGGGACAAGATGGCGTGGAATGATCCCCGGCTGGGTCTCATTGACCTCCAATGGTCGGATGTCCGCCCGGAAAAGGGCCTTTATTACAAGCTCCTGCAGCATGGCCGCATGCATCGGCTGGTCACGGACGAGTCCATCGCCGCAGCCGTGCTGCAGCCACCCACTGACACCAGGGCCTACTTCCGCGGCCGCTGCATCCAGGATTTCGGCGCCCACGTGGTGGGGGCCAGCTGGGATTCTGTCATCTTTGAACTTCCGCAATTGCGCCGGCTTCAGCGGGTCTCCACCAAGGAACCCCTGCGCGGCACCCACGCCCTGACAGCGGAGTTGTTTGATGCGAACACCGGGCTGCAGGAATTTTTGACCCAACTGCTGTCCGGACCGCATTAGACATAGTGTTGATTCAAACCATTCAGCGGGACACATGGCCGTTTCACGATTCTCACTAGTTTTCCCGGCTGCCGCAGTGGCAATTCTTACGCTGGCCTCCTGCTCCGCCCCGGCGGCCCCGCCGAGCGGCAGCGCTTCAGCAACCAGTGCTGCGCAGCAAAATGCTGCGCAGCAACCAGTGCCGCGCAGCAAAGTGCCGGCCAACAAAGGGCCGCTCCGCAAAGCCCGGCTGCCGTTGCCCAGCCCGCGGTGGAGCCCACACTACAAAAGACAGCACAGGCACCGGCAAAACTGCGCACCGAGGTGGAACTTGCGGCGTTGCTGGGCGTCTTGACGAACGCGCAGGGAGAGCCCCCGACCATGGTCTCGGCGGCACAGCTGGCCAGTGGCGCCGAGATGCAAAGGAAGGCCCTCGACGCTGCACGGATCAAACCCGACGCCTGCCGCGTTTTAGCTGCCTCCAACGCCGAGCTGCCCGCAATCAGCGTTTATGAGCCCGGAGCGTGGCTCGGGGAAGTTGCCGGCTCCAGCATTGTGGTGACTGTCCTCACAGCGCAACCGCAGCTCCTTGCCGGCAGAGTGGAACGTGCCAGGGACAAACGCGAAGAATGTGCGAGCTTTACCATCACCGTGGCAGGAAAAACCATCACGACGATCTTGACCGGACTGCCGGAGGACATCTCAGCCGATTCCGCAACACGGGCCTTGATGAACCAGACCTTTCCCGACGGCGCAGTCATGAACATGGCCAACGTCGAGGCGCTGCAGGGTGGCCTTCCCGTCTCGGTGATCCAGCGGGGACCTGACGTCACCCAGGAATCAACTGTTGACTTGGGCAAACTTGTCGATCAGATCTTGGACGCCGCCTAAAGACAACCACATGTGCGGCGCACAATCCGTGCATGTCCGTGGCAGGATGGGAACAGATACCAGCTACGGGTATCAGGGAACCGGACAAGAAGGACTAACCATGGCTTCGCAGGAACAAAAGAACGTTTCCTCCCGCACCGAGGAAGAGCACGTGGACGAGGCACCCCTGCCAACACCTGCGCCGGACTCGGGTACTGCCCAGGTTGCCACCTCCGGGGTGGATGACCTGCTGGACGAGATCGACGGCGTGCTGGAATCCAACGCGGAAGAGTTTGTCCGCGGCTTTGTGCAAAAGGGTGGACAGTAGGCCCTCATGGACGCTCACACCAGAAGTGAGTTTCCGGCACTGGATGCTGCCGGCTCCTCGTCGTCGTTCTTTGACTACGTGAGCCGCAGCCATCCGGGCCTGCTGCCCTTTGGCCAGACGCTGCCATTGGGCACCATGCCGGCCACCCCGCACGGCACCACCATCGTGGCCCTGACTTTCAAGGGCGGAGTTGTCATGGCCGGGGACCGGCGGGCCACCATGGGATCCATGATCGCCAACAGGCACATTGAGAAAGTGTTCCCTGCTGACAGGTATTCGGTGCTGGGCATTGCCGGCACGGCGGGCATAGCCATCGACATTGTGCGTTTGTTCCAGGTGGAACTTGAGCACTACGAGAAAATCGAAGGCACCCTGCTGAGCCTGGAAGGCAAGGCCAACCGGCTAGGCGCCATGATCCGGGCAAACCTGCCCATGGCCCTGCAAGGCCTATCAGTGGTGCCCTTGTTTGCCGGTGTGGAGCCGGACGTAGCTGCCGGGCGCCTGTTTTCCTATGACGTCACCGGCGGCCGCTATGAAGAATTGGAACACCACAGTGTTGGTTCCGGGGCCGTCTTTGCCCGGGGTGCGTTGAAAAAGCTGTGGCGCCCGGAACTGACCCTGGATGAAGCCGTTGCCGTGGCAGTTGAGGCCTTGGTGGACGCATCCGACGACGATTCCGCCACGGGTGGTCCTGACCTGGTGCGCCAGCTGTGGCCTGTGGTCTATGTTGTAACCCGCCAAGGCGCCACTCGCGCCAGCAACGAAACACTCGCGGCAGTGGTGGAAACCATCACCGCACGGCGAACAGCTGAACGAAGGGAGGCATAAAATGGCGCAACAATTCTATGTTTCCCCCGAACAGGTCATGAAGGACAGGGCTGATTTTGCCCGCAAGGGAATTGCCCGGGGCAAATCCGTTGTGGTCCTGAGCTTTCGTGACGGCATGGCCCTGGTGGCCGAAAACCCCTCACCGACCCTGCACAAGATTGGTGAGATCTATGACCGCATCGCCTTTGCCGCAGTGGGCAAGTACAACGAGTTTGAAAGCCTGCGCCAGGCCGGTGTGCGCTATGCCGATGTCCGTGGCTATTCCTACAACAGGGTTGATGTCACGGCCCGCGGCCTGGCCAGCGTCTACGCGCAAAGCCTTGGTGCGGTTTTTACGGCAGAACAAAAGCCGTTTGAGGTGGAATTGGCAGTTGCCGAGGTGGGGGAGCACCAAGGGGAGGACCACATTTTTCGGCTGAACTTTGACGGGTCCATTTCCGATGAATCCGGATACCTGGCCATGGGCGGCAAGGCCGACCTGGTCCAGGCCGCCCTGGCAACCGTGTGGAGCTCCGGCGCCGAGCTGGGTGCAGAACTGCGCTGGGCCGTCAGTGCGCTGCAGGCTCCCCGGGTCGAAGCGGCCACGGCGGGTGCCGCACCCGTGGCTCCTTTGGAGGCTGCAACTTTGGAAGTTGCCGTTCTGGACCGCAATGCAACAGCCGTGGGCGGCTCCCACAGGGCGTTTAGGCGCTTGAGTGACGCCGACGTCGCAACGCAACTCAACACGAATTAAGGGGAATTGACTGGTGGACAGGCGAATTTTTGGCATTGAAACCGAGTTTGGCGTGGCCTATTCGGCCCCCGGCTCACGGCCCTTGTCGCCGGAAGAAGTGGCCAGGTACCTTTTCCGCAAGGTGGTCAGCTGGGGGCGCTCCTCCAATGTGTTCCTGCCCAACGGCTCCCGGCTGTACCTGGATGTGGGCTCACACCCCGAATACGCCACGGCGGAATGTGACGGGATCGCCCAACTCATAGCCCACGACCGGGCCGGAGAAGCGATCCTGAACGATCTTGTCCACGAGGCACAGGCCCGTCTGGAGCTGGAAGGCTATGACGGGCAGATCTTCCTCTTTAAGAACAACGTGGATTCCGCCGGGAACTCCTACGGCAGCCACGAGAACTACCTGATCACCCGCAAGGGCGAGTTCAACCGCCTGGCGGACATTCTGATTCCTTTCCTGGTCACACGGCAGCTCATTTCCGGAGCCGGCAAGGTGCTGCCGGCCCAGCAAGGCGGCCAGTACGCCTTTTCCCAGCGTGCCGACCATATTTGGGAAGGCGTCTCCTCCGCCACCACCCGCTCCCGGCCCATTATCAACACCCGGGACGAACCCCATGCCGATGCCGAGTTGTACCGCCGCCTGCACGTCATTGTGGGGGATTCGAACATGTCCGAAACCACCACCATGCTCAAGGTGGGCAGTGTTGACCTCATCCTGCGCATGATTGAGGCCGGCTCCATCATGAGCGACATGCGTCTGGAGAACCCCATCCGCAGCATTCGCGAGATTTCCCACGACATCACGGGCAAGCACCCCCTCAAAATGGCCGACGGGCGCACCATGACGGCTATCGAGATTCAGCGCCACTATTTGGAGAAGGTAACGGCCTTTGTCCGCCAGCACGGGGCGCACCACGACCTGGTGCCGCGCATCCTTGACCTGTGGGAACGCACTCTGGACGCCGTGGAAAGCGAAAACTACGCCGGCATTGACACCGAAATAGATTGGGCCATCAAGGCCAAGCTGATCGGCGCCTACGCCGACCGCCACAATGTCACGTGGGGTTCACCCCAGGTGGCCCAGCTGGACCTGCGCTACCACGACATCTCGGTGGACCGTGGCTTGTTCAACATGCTCGAACGCAGGGGGTCTGCAGCCAAGGTGGCAAGCGCGCAAGACATTCTCACGGCCGTGGATACGGCACCGGCCACCACCCGGGCGCACCTGCGCGGCAAGTTTGTCAGTGCCGCCAGGGACTCCGGCCGGGACTACACAGTTGACTGGGTGCATCTGAAACTCAACGACCGCTCCCACCAGACAATCCTGTGCAAGGACCCGTTCAAGAGCAGCGACGAACGCGTCGATGAGCTCATAGACTCCCTGAGCCACGAGTACTAAAAAAGCCGCGCAGCAGTCGCACTGATGAGGACTTGTGGGGCTTTTACGCAGCTTTCGCCCAGCTTCAAGCGATAAGCTGGACGCGGCCCTTTTCATCCACGTCCGTGATGGGGCACCGCAGCATTACACCTGCCCTCATCAAACCTGCAATCGAAAGTGTTTCTGTGCGCCGACTCCTTGCCCTGCTTCTTCCCCTGCTGCTCCTTGCCACCGCTTGTTCACCGGGATCATCGGACCCCGCCGCGCCGGCACCCAGCGCATCGGTGTCCATCCCGCCGTCGAACGCGGAGGTGTTGGCCTCAGTGAAGGTCCAGGACCTGGGCAAGGGCAAGGCGCCCAAGGTCACCTTTGACACGCCGTTGGCGATCAAGGCTGAGTCCATGCGCCTGGTAACCCCCGGTGATGGCGCGCAGATCAGGGACGGACAGATCATTGCGTTCCAGCAGGTCATGCTGAACGCCGCTGATGGCAAGACCATCGGCGAGTCGTTCACGAAGGAACAGTCCAACAAGATCACGCTGGATGAAAACTTCAAGACCCAGTTCGCCCTGGTCCACTCCACCTTCGCCAGTGCCAAGGTTGGCGCCTTCATCGCCTACGGAACGCCGGCCGTGCCGGCCGTTGCCGCAACAGCGCAAGCTGCTGCCCAGCCGGAACAGCCTGCAGCCATGAGTGTCTTCAAGGTCATCTCAGCAACGGATGCACCCGCCGTTGTGAAGCCGCTGAGCAAGCCCGAAGGTGAGACAGTCACCCCGCCGGCCGGCCTGCCCACCGTGAAGGACAATGACAAGGGAACTCCTGTCATCACCGTCGGTTCCGCCAAGGCTCCCACCGAACTCGTTTCGCAGAACCTCATCACCGGCAAGGGTGCCGCCTTGAAGAGCAGCGACACGATCGTTGCAAACTATGTTGGCGTGAACTTTGTTGGCGGGGAAATCTTTGACTCCAGCTTTGACCGTGGCGAACCCGCCACATTCCCCTTGAAAGGCGTCATTGAGGGCTGGACGAAGGGGCTGACAGGCAAGACCGTGGGCTCCCGCGTGCTGCTCGTAATCCCCAAGGCCCAGGCCTACGGCGACGCCGGGCAGGGTAAGGCCAAGGGCGACCTGGTCTTTGTTGTTGATATCCTTGGTGTCACGGCAGCACAATAATCATTTCGTAAACAAGGAGAA
>JBDTQM010000074.1:0-17052 GCA_039932175.1 Specibacter sp. | reverse complement strand
GACGGGGGCCGGGGCACTGACTTTGCTGCGCCGTCGTTCATCACGCGGGCGCTACCAAAGCTAGGCGGCCAAGCCGGCGTTTGGAGCAGCAGGCTGCTGTGGCAGTTGGGGGCATCCCTCCCAACCGCCACAGCTTTTTTGGTCACTTGTACGGGCGCGAAAAATGCACGCGGGAGAACCGTTCAAGCTATGCTCGGGGTTGGCATTTGACGTGCAGTACACACGATGGGGATCGGCAGGCAGACA
Organism: Specibacter sp.; assembly: GCA_039932175.1. GTDB lineage: Bacteria > Actinomycetota > Actinomycetes > Actinomycetales > Micrococcaceae > Specibacter. The sequence goes on along the minus strand of JBDTQM010000074.1, from coordinate 16,806 downwards.
GTGGGCACTTCGGCGTCGAGACCGCACAGCATTCGCGATGTCGCTTCAGCAGCCGGCGTGTCACCCCAGACGGTGTCCCGGGTTCTCAACAGCCACCACAGCGTGAAGCCCGCCACCCGGGAACGTGTTCAGGCGGCCATTGAGCAGCTCGGCTACCACCGCAACTACGCTGCCCGAAGCCTGTCCACCGGCCGGACCCAAATTATTGGCCTTGTCATGTTCAACACCGATTCCTATGCCCGTTCCATTGTGGTGAGCAGCATTGAAGTGGCAGCCGCCGAGCTGGACCACTCGGTGATCACCTCCCCGATCTCCGCCATGGATGATGCGACCATTGAAACCGCTGTGCAGGGCCTGGTTGATCGCGGCGCCGACGGAATCATTTTGGCCGTTCCCATGATTGATTCAAGCCCGGTGGTTTCCCGGATTGGCAACACCACCCCCATCGTCACCCTGGATGGGTCCCGCACCGAATCCAGCGAGTGGCTGGTCATTGACCAGGCGCTGGTTGCCGAGCTCGCCACCCAACATTTGCTGGATCTGGGACACGAAACAGTGTGGCATTTGGCCGGCCCGCAAAACTGGATAGAGGCGATTGACCGCAGCCAGGGCTGGCGCACAACACTGGAACGGGCAGGAAAGTTCGTCCCGCCCGAACTTCAGGGCGACTGGTCCCCTGAATCCGGCTACGTCCAAGGGCTCATTGCCGCGCTAACACCCGGCTTGACGGCCATGTTCGTTTCGAGCGACGAGATGGCGTTCGGGGTGATCCGGGCAATGCATGAGAGCGGCCGCCGCATCCCTGCGGACGTGTCAATAGTCAGCGTGGACAACATTCCGCTGGCAGAGTTCAGCTCACCGTCGCTGACCACCGTGGCGCAGCCCTTTAAGGCGATTGGCCGCCTGGCTGTTCAACGGCTGCAGCACCGCCTGGCGAATTCCCAACAACCCTTCCCGCCCTTCGCGCTGGTCCCTGAGCTGATAATTCGCAGCAGCACTGCTGCGCCACCGCCGGCGTGATCACGGGCGTGCGGCGGAATGCACCAACCCTTAATTCAATTTTTGCTTCATCTGCGGTGCTGCGACTCGCCTAGTCACCGCCGGGGCGTTTAGGCTCGAGACCATGGGTAGCAATTGGGATCGACTCGATGAATCGCTGCGGCCGGCCGTCAGCGCGTCGGTGGCCGACTATGAGCGGACGCGGCCGGCACTGGAAAAGGTCACGGCGGAGATGGAAACGCTTGTCCGTGGCGTCTTGGCGGAGGCAGAAGACAAGCCGCTCTTTGTCACCAGCCGGACGAAATCGGTGGAATCATTCCGAGAAAAAGCTTCCCGCATGGTGCAGGAGCCCGACTCCGCACCCACCTTGCAGTTCCCTGATCCGCTCAGGAACCTCACGGACATGATCGGCGTTCGCGTCATCACCACGCTTCCCGGTGAGAACGCCCAGGCGGCCAACCTGATCAAGCGGCGGCGGAACATCTTTGACTGCCGCGGCGATACGGAAAAGGACATTGGCTCCATCGAGTCGGGCACCTACGGCTACTCCAGCCGGCACCTGATTCTGCGTACCATCCAAAACGATGTGGTGCGCGCCTACCAGGAGCTGCTGGACCCGGAGAACAAGCCCAACGGCAGCTACTTTTTCGAATGCCAGATCCGCACCATCTTTGCCCATGCGTGGAGCGAGATTGAACATGACATTCGCTTCAAGTCCCAGGATCCGCGTGCCTGGAGCCCGTACTTTGACCGGCAGTTCACCGCCACCGCAGCGATGCTGGAGACTGTTGAGTCAGCCTTTTCCGAGCTCCATGGCAGGTATGAAACTGTCACCAGCTATTGGGATGTTGACGGGGAAGGCAAGGTTTCGCTGACGCCCAACAGAATCAAGGCCGTCTGGCAGACCCTGTTGCCGCATGTTGACAGGAAGGCCGACGACGACTGGGGCTGGGCTGCGGAGCTGGTGGCCGCCCACGGCCTGAGCAAAACGGTGGACCTGGCCGCCCTTTTGCAGCCGAAGATCATCTCCAACGTCCGCAAGGCCCTGGACCACAGGTACTCCCCCGGCCCCGACAGGCTGCTCGATGACTTGCTGCTGTGGCAGTTTGGTGAAAGCCACATTGATTTAACGGCCGAGGAAGCGGGCACCGAAGCGACCCCGCGCCGTGACAGCCTGGTTCGCCGCCACCAGCAAATGCAGCGCTACCGCAAGGCCCAGGGGTTTTAGCTGGCTGCCCGCTTAAAAGCATTCTGCGCAGGGCAACGATGGTTTCCCTGCGCAGAACATTTTAAACTTTGCGATTCCCTTGACGTCGATCACTCGAACCTCAGGTGCGCCGGGCCCCCCGCGAACCGCAAACCAAGATCTCAGGCGCCGATTAGCAGAAGCGGAAGCCGAAGACGTTGCACGGCTGGTACCACAGGCCGTAAGTGGTGGCCACGTTGCCCGCAGCCACTGAACTGATCGAGGTGGCTGTGCCACTGCCATCAACTGAGTCTGCCTGGGCAGGGGACAGCCCGGGCGCCAGAATGAGGCCCGCGGCCAGTACTGCGGCTACACCAGCGGAAACAAAGGGAGATTTCATGAAGGGACCTCTCAAAACGAATGATATGGATCACCACGGCATGGCTGCTTTCCAGCATAGATGGCCCGTAAGGACAGGGATACAGTCAAGACGCCACTGGCCCCCTGTCCTTTTGGACAGTCTTTTTCCCCACTGTGGACAGTCCCGATTCGTTTGCCCTAGGCAACAACCCCTGTACGCAGTGCAGTGATGACAAGTTGCAGGCGGTCCCGGGCCTGGAACTTGCGACCCAGCCGGACCAGATGGTATTTGACTGTGGATTCGGAAAGAAAGAGCGAGGCAGCAATTTCACTGTTACTGCGGCCTTCACACAGCAACTTCAGTACGTCTTCTTCCCGGTCGGAGAGTTCCACCGCCAGTTCAACGCGCGTAGCGGGCCGGCTCCGGCGAACATCTGCCACCAGAAGGTGGGTGACTGCCGGATCAATGGGACAGTCCCCTGCATGGACCTCCCGGACGGCGGCAACTATTCTTTCCGGCTCGGCATCCTTGACCACGTATCCGCTTGCCCCGGCAATGAGCGCGGCCTTGAGGTACACGTCCGAAATATGACCGGTGACAACCAGTATCCGAATTTCAGGAATTTCCGCCACTATGTGGCGGATTGCCGCAATGCCGTCCATGACTGGCATTTGGATGTCAATAAGCATGACATCCGGATGAAGCTCCTGCGCCAGGCGGACGGCATCGGCGCCATTCTCGCCTTCGTCCATCACCACCAGGTCTGGCGCTTGGGACAGGTACGTCCGCAGCGCCCCCCGGACGAATCTTTCATCATCGACGATGACCACACTTATGGGCTCGGATGCTTCAACAATCACACTCATGCTGACAGTCTACGTAACCTGGCTCATACCGCAGGCAACTCAGGCCACGCGTGGCCGGGCAGGACCACCATGGGTCTGGTCAGCGCGTCAGTGCAGGGAAGGAGCCGGAGGGCCAGATGCCTACGGACTTGAAGCTGCCGTGCAGTGCCGTGGCAGCTCCAGTCAAATTCAACGTGTTCATGACAGTCTCCTTGAAGTGAGGCGGAGCGTATGCAACGCCTTTCAAATATGCCCAAGAGAAGTCTTGCCTCCCGAACACTTTTTTACGTTACGCAAGGCGCACCTGCATTTTCAATGACTCCAGGGGAGGTCTGCCCGATCGGACGACGGAAAATGCCCTGTACTGGCGAGGACTAGCCGATCGGCCTAGCCTTTGCCGCGGATCTGGCAGCCGGCCCTTACTGAAGCAGCTGGCGGCCCTTGAGGGGCAGCACAGTGCGAACACTCCACCACCCGTCCACAGGACCGGCATCAAGTGTTCCGCCGAGCCGGGAGGCACGTTCCCGCAAGCCAATGAGCCCCGTCCCGGAGACGGGCAGGCGCGGTTTGCCCGGCGTCATTCTATTGCGAACAATCAACTCAATGTGATCATCTTGCACAGCCATGGAAATATCACATTCGCTGCTGCCGCCCGTGTGCCTGACCACATTGGTGGCACTTTCCTGCAGTATCCGCAGCACTGTGGAACGAAGCCCGTTGGGGATCTTATCCAGTTCCCCCGAGGTTGTAACCCTGGTGGGATACCCCAAGCTGTTGAGCTGCTTCTGGGAGTCTGCGACGCTCTGAGCCAGGTCGATCGTGGCCGAGCTGGGGGTGACGCTGGTTTCCGCTCCCGCCGCCGCGGGGGCATCGTCGGCGCGCATTGTTTGCAAGAGCCTGCGAAGGTCATCGAGCGAGCTTCGGGCCATGGTCCCAATCTCCGTCAGCGCGTGGTGCTGAAAGTCCTTTTCTGAGGAGATTTTTCCAAGGTTCGCTTGCACTGCAATCATTGTCAGCCCATGGGTGACAACGTCATGCAGTTCCCGGGCCAGTTCCGTGCGTTGCGCCAGGGCGGCCTGTGCGACCGTCGCCTCGGCGGCTCGTTGGGCCTGCTCAGCCTGGATGGATTTTTCGCGCAGCAGCTTGATCGCCAGTCCGGGCGTGACGAGCAGCAAGGTCGCGGCAAAATAAGCCCACAGCGATGCCGGGCCCAGCGAAGAAACACCCAACACCCAGAGGAACTGCCACACGAGAAAACCACCAACCATGACAGCCAGGCTGCGGGTGGAAACACGGTAGGCGGCGACGGCGAGCGCCCCAAACGCCACCAAAATGGCGCCACCTGGCTGTTCGTGCGCGTACATGGTTGCCAGCAGGGCAACAAAGGCAACAGCCGACACCTGCGGCCGGAAGGCCAGGGTCATCCACAACACCCAGTAGCAGAGGGTGCCTGCAAGGTCCCACCACCGGGCGTTCCAGTCGTCACCCACCTGCAGAAACAGGCGAAGGTCGTCAAAGGCAGACACCGTGACAAAAAGGGCCATCATGAAACTGACCCAGGCCGGAAGGGGTGAACTGCCAATCTTCAACAAACTGGCAAGGTTGAAGTTCCGCCACGCTTTGGGCGTACGCACACGCATCTTAGAACTCCCTTCCGGATGGCATTGAGGCTGCGGCGTCCGGATGCGGGGCAGGGTCAACGTACATGTCGCCATAGTATCCGGTGGGGGCAAGGCCCCGAAGCAGGCTGCAACAAGGAAGCAGGCCCGGGCCGTCACGGCTGCTCACCGCAGCAGGAACCCCAGACCCAGCTCATCATCGGCGTCGAGAGTGAACTTGCCCTCCCCCACAGGGAACGCCCGCCCGCTGACCTCCACCACCAGGCCACCGCCTTGACCGGCCACCCTGTCCACCACGCGGGCGGCAAAGCGCGAATCAATGATGGAGTAGTGTTCCAACACCTCACCGTCTGGCAGCTCTCCCGTCTCGCTGAGCAGCACCACACGGGCCGCCGTGCCTGAGCCGCTGGGCGACCTGTCCACCTGGCCATCGGCAAAAATGTTCACATTGCGCTGCCTCAGCCCTGAACCGGAATGCTGCATCGGCTCATGAAAAATGGTGCCAAAAACGCCGTCCACGTGGGCATCCGCCAGCTGCTTGGCCAGCCCCGCCCGCACCTGGCCGCCGGCAGCAATCACTTTTGCCAAGTTCGACGGCGTGACCTCAAGGCCCGCTGCGGCGGCCGGCAGCGAGGCATACAGGGCACCGCTCCAGGCAAGGTCAACGCGCAGGCGCCCAAAGTCGGCTGTTTTGACCTCAACATCCCTGGCCACAACGCGGGAGGGCACATTCTGGAAGGCCACCTGGGCCACCTTCCCGCCAACCATGCTCACACGGGCCGTCACCCGCCCCGAGGGGACGTCGATGACCACATCCGTGTCGCCGTCGTCCGGGGCCCTGACAAGCCCGCTGCGGACGGCCCACGCCCCCAGGGCCATGGTTCCGTGGCCGCAGGCTGTTGAGAATCCGTCGCGGTGCCAGAACAGGGCGCCGAAATGGGCCCCGGCATCGTTGGGCGGCACCACAAAGCCGCCATACATCTCGGCATGCCCGCGGGGTTCGTTGACCAGAAGCTGGCGGAGTTTGTTGGCATCCCCCGCCATGGCTTTTTCGCGGCGTTCGGCGGCAGTGCTGCCGGGGATGAGGAAGGGCAGCGTGGGCACAATCCTGAACGGCTCCCCGGCCGCGTGATAGTCACAGGTTTCTATCTCCCACAATGCAGGTTTCACGTCTCGGACCTCCTTTGAGCCGGCAAACCTTGGGCTCGGGCCGGTTTTGGGCTACTGCCGTCAATATGGCACGACGCATTTGGGCTGTCAATGATTCTTCATCCAACAGCTGCGCCGGCACCCGGGGCGGCAGGCCCGCATGGGCAGCTCTGCATGGGTAGCTCGCCCCATCGACGGCGTTGCCCGGCTCGGGATAGATTCGTAGTAATCGCTCAACCGGAACTTCCCGGGCACAGTGAAACAGCAGCGGCGTCGCCGCAAACTTCTAACAAAGGATGTGCATCATGGCCGGAATGATTGGTAATGACCCCCAGGACATGGGTGAATTGGTTTCCAAGCTGTCAACTGCCGTTGACCAGATCACCCAGGCAATGACCAGCTTGGACGGCAAGGCCCAGTCCGTTCGCTGGGAAGGTCCGGATGCCACCCGCTTCAAGGGCACCCAATGGCCCTCCTCCAAGCAGCAGCTGGCCCGGGTCATCGCCGACCTGAACGACGTCAAGGCACTTGTAGCCAAGCAGAAGCAGCAGCAGATCGACGCTTCCAACTAATTTCTGCGCCCCGCCGATGCGCGGGCACCCCATAAAACGCTGGTATCCCGCTTTTGCGCAGGGGACCAGCGTTTTTTGCGTGCCGCCGAAGGGCTCACAAGGGCTAAAAGCTTCTTTGTGACAAGGCGTCGGGTGTTGGCTGCCGATTCAAGGCGCCGTCAAGATTAGGATTCATGTTATTGGGCACGGCAGTTGGGCAGGGTTTCAGTATTTTTTGAACTCTTGGGCGGCGCGGTCCGTCAACACAATAAAGCTCAATCAAGAAACGCATATCAAGGGGGCAATACGGCGTGGGTCGGAAATTATTTGGGGAAATTTCACCGTTCACATACGCAATAGCCGTTAACCGGCAGATCTTGTTGCGCAAGCTGCGCAACATCCGGGCGTGGACCAAGTTCGCCACTAAAAAGGAATTCGCGGACCTGCCTGTCAGCGTTTACCAGCACAACTCGCTGATTCGCCGCAAGCTCGGCACAGTGGATTTGGCCTTGCAGGAAAACAAGGCCGTCAGTTTGGGCTTGGCAGCCCCGCATATTGACGGCGTCCTGATTGCCCCCGGCGAGACGTTCTCATTTTGGCAGCTGGTGGGGCGTTGCTCAGCCAAAAAGGGCTACCGCATGGGTCTGACCATCAACCACAGCGGACCGGATTCAGGCATTGGTGGTGGCTTGTGCCAGTTCACCAACTTGCTGCACTGGATGGTGCTGCACAGCCCCTTGGACATTGTGGAGCACCACCACCACGGTGAAATTGACTTGTTTCCCGACTTTAATCGGCAGATTCCCTTTGGCACGGGCACATCAATTGTTTACAACTACCTGGATTACCGGGTAAAAAACAATACCGAAAACACTTTTCAACTCCGCATTTCAGTGACGGAGGAGCATCTTCGTGGCGAATTGCGTGCCGCCGAGCCACTCCCGGTGAAATACCACGTCAAAGAGCGGGATGCGTACTTCCAAGAAGAAGCCGACGGCGAGGTTTACAGGCGCAACAAAGTGTTCCGAAGCACCCGGGACAAGCGGACAGGCAATGAAACCGCGTACGAACTTGTCGTTGAAAACAATGCCAAGGTCCTTTACGACCGCACCCTCATCAACGCTCCGATTCGCGCGCTCCACGAGACCGAGTCCGTCAGCGTCTAGCGAGCTGGTTTTTAAAGGGGCTATGAGCGCCTGCCGCGCTTTTGGGCCCGGGCCTTGCCGCCTGCCCGGCCGCCGCCGCGCAGATTGGGTGCCGACTTGCTCTTGGCAGCGTTGCCGCGTGCCGGCGTTGAACTTTTGGCAACCTTGGCACCCTTTTTGGGTGCAGCATCCTGTTTTGCCTGAACCGACGGCTGGCGGGAGCTGTTGGCGCTGCGGCCTCGCACCACACCAATGAACTCTTGAATGACTGCCTCATCTTCTTCCGGCAGCGGATGGAACGAATCGATCCAGGCCAGTCCAACGCTGGTCTCCGCGACACCGTGGACCAGCCTTGAACGGAGGTTTTTTCGGCTGAAGTGGCGGGCCACGGACATCGGCAGGATCAGGATGCCCAGCCCGGCCTCGACCAGGTCAAGCGCCTCTTCAATGGTTGCCATGGGAGGCAGCGGCTTGCGCGTGCCAGTCGCAATTTCGCTGGAAATATCGCGCCACTGCGGGAAATCGTCCGGGTTCGCGAGCAGGTATTCCTCGGCCAGGTCGGCAACGTCCAATTCCTCAAACGCGGAAATGGGATGGTCCTTGGGTGCCACCACAACATTGAGTTCGCTGTAGAGCGGAATGACGTGGAGTCCGGTCTTGTCGACAGGCAGCCGCACGAACGCCATGTCCACCTCGCCGGCGCGCACGGCGTCGAGTTGGCGGGTTTCCGGAACGGGCTTCGCCACCAGGGGCACGTCGGGCATGCGCTCCTGCCAACGGTGGATCCACTTTCCAGGAGTCACACCCGGGACAAAGGTCACTGTAATTTCGCGGGATTCAGACACCTGTTTACCCTAGCGCACCCCGCGCCCACCGGTACCCTTAGAGGTATGAGCATTAAACCTTCCCCACAAGCCATGAAATCCGCCACGGCGGCCAAGAAGCTGGGCATCCACCTGCCCGCCGCCCCCGCGGAATTCCAAGAGAACGCGCTGAGCCGGGAGGAATTCAAGGTTTTGCAGGAGAATCCCCCGGAATGGCTGGCTGAGCTGCGCCGCAACGGGCCCCACCCGCGCGCCGTCATGGCCCAGAAACTGAACATTTCCATCGGCGGCCTGAGCCGTTCAAACATCACCGATGCCCTGACGACGGCGGAGATCACAGCCCTGCTGCAGGCTCCCCCCGCGTGGCTGGTTGAGGAACGTGCAGTGCACGCCAAGGCCCGCGCCGAGGCCCAGTTGGCGAAGGAGCGCGAAGCCGCCCGCCGGCCGCAGAGCTAAAAACCGGTCGAGTCCGGCCCGGAGTGGGCATTCCACGGTTCGGACAACACAAAAGGACGGCGTTCGCGCTTAAAGCTGGCGGTAGAACACCATCTTTAAGCGCGAACGCCGTCCTTTTCGATCCCGCTGGCCGGCCACAGGGGGTCGAACCTCAAGATGTGCAGTTAAGGGTTGTAGATCTGGCTCGCGCGGCTGAGCACCTGGCCCTTGAAGAAGGCCGGGTGGCGCAGGTACATGATGAACATCAGCACGGCACCCAACAGGATCACGCCCGCACCGAGGATGAAGACCAGCCCCAGGCCGGCAATGTTGGAGCCGGAGCCGTAGGCGGGATCCATGGAGTCGTAGGCTGTCTTGAAGAACATGACCAACAAGATGACCCCACCCACCAGGGGCGCCAGGAACTTGAAGAAGAAGCTCCGTGCCCCGCGGAACGCTTCCGCCCGGAAGTACCAAACACAGGCCAGCGCCGTGATGCCGTAGTAGAAGCAGATCATCATGCCCAGTGCGGTGATGGTGTCCCACAGCGCATTCTCCGAGAGTGTGCGAGTAATCACGTAGAACCCCGCGGCAGCAATGGCTGCTGCGATGGTGGCGTAGCTTGGTGATTTGTGGGTGGGGCTGATCTTGCTGAAGCTCTTCGGAAGTGCCTGGTAATGGCCCATGGACAGCAGTGTCCGTGCCGGCGAAACAAACGTCGACTGCAGGGATGCCGCCGAGGAGCTCAGGATGGCCAGCGACATCAGGATGGCGAACGGGCCCATGACAGGTCCCGCCAACACGGCGAAGATGCTGCCCTGGTTGTCGGGGTTGCCGGCGCCCAGCCCTTCGGTGCCAATGCCGGCGAACGCCAGCGTGGCCAGCGAAACTGTCATGTAGATGACCATGATGACAATGACTGTTGCCGTGGCGGCCCGGCCCGGCGTCTTTTCCGGGTTCTTGGTTTCCTCATTCATGGTCAGGGTGACATCCCAGCCCCAGAAGATGAAGATGGACAGCGAAACACCTGCCGCGAATTGTGAGAACGACTCCACGGCGAAGGGGTTGAACCAGTCCGGGGTGATGGCCGTGGCATCAAAGGCCGTCCCGTTGGCCACGTGCGCGAAGGCCGCAATGGCAAACCAGCCCAGCACCAGCAGCTGGAACGCAACCAGAACGTACTGAAATGTCTTGGTGGTTTCCATGCCGCGGTAGGAGATCCAGCAGGCACCGGCAATGAACACCAACGTGGTGGCGATGTTCAGCGGCAGCACTGTTGTCAGATCGGCCAGCGAATCATTTTGGAAAATTTGCGCCAGCATCAGGTAAAAGAAGTCCACCGCCACGGCCGCCAGATTGGAGAGCACAATAATGGTGGCGGCTATCAGGCCCCAGCCGCCCATCCAGCCTATCCACGGACCAAAGGCCCGCGATGCCCAGGTAAAGGACGTTCCGGCGTCGGGCATGGCATTGTTCAGTTCCCTGTAGCCCAGCGCCACCAGCAGCATGGGGATGAAGCCGACCAGGAAAATGGCCGGCAGGTGCACGCCCACCTCGGACACCGTGGGGCCCAGCGCCGCCGTGAGCGTATACGCAGGGGCAATGCAGGAAATGCCGATGACGACGGCGCCAATCAATCCGACGGAGCCGGCCTTCAGGCCCTTTTCGCTCAGCCCGTGGTCGCCGGGGGCATTTTTGACAGTTTCTTTGGCACTCATGCCGTCACCTCATCGCTTGTGAATTCAAAGTCGCGCGGGACCACAATCATGGGCACCGGCAGGGCGCGCAGGATCCGGTTGGCCGTTGCGCCGAGGAAAATGGATTTCGTCTGGGCCAGGCGGCTGGAACCGATCATGAGCAGTTCCCCGTCCTGCCAGTCCAGACGGTCGACGGCATCTTCAATGGTTCGGCCGCTGCCAACGACGACGTCGATCTCAAGTCTGTCCAAGGCGCTGGCGTCGAGAGCCTTGCTGGCTTCGGCAACGCCGCGCAGGTGCTCCATGGCGTCCGCGACGGTTGTGCCGGCGTCGTCGTTGCCGAGCGCCACCAGCGAGACCAGGCGCAGGGGCAGGCAGCGGCGCTTTGCCATGACGATGCTGGCGGCCAGTACCTGGCCGGCGCCTTCCCTGGTGCCCAGGGCGCAGGTCAGCCGCGTGATGGGCTCCGTGCGGCTGTAGCCCGATGGGGCCAGCACCACGGGCACGGTTGAGGCGTGCAGCAGGGCACCCGCCACAGAGCCGACGCTGAAGCGCTTGAACAACCCGGTGGCGCTGGCGCCAATCACCAAAAGTGCTGCCCCCAGGTCTTCGGCTGCGGCAATCAGCGCCTCGGCCTCGGACTCGCCGCGCCGGATGTGCGCGCCCGCCGGAACGTCGGCCGGGATCAGGGCCAGGCCCTCGTCCAGCCACTGCGAAACCTGCTGGGCCAGGATGGTTTCAAATCCAGCCGCCGGCGGATACACCCCGTTGTAGGGCGAATCCTCCGGCATGACCATCACCAAATCCAGGGAGGCCCCCTGCCGGCGGGCCAAGGCCACTGCCAAGTTAACGGCATCGCCGCCACGTGCATTGGCCGTATATCCAACTACGTACCGCATAAGGTCCTCCTAAAGGACATTGGTGTCAATGAACTGCTGCCGGCGGCGCCGGCCCGGCATTTTTCCGGGCATTTTTTCGGCCGACTTTCCGGCCGACTTTCCGGCCGACGGCCGCAAGCGGCCGAATGGCCTCGCTGACGTCGCCTACAAAAAATGCCGGATCCGCCGCCTGGGTCGTGCGTTCGCCGCCTCGCGCGCAAGGTAGGCGGGTCGGGAGAGCGGGCGGGCGGGCCACGGAGCGGGGATGGATTTCCAAGGTCGCCCCGCGACCGCGGAAATCTTACTGCCGGCGAGCGGCCCGAGCGTTCGCGGCCGTCGGCCGGAAAGCAGCCGAGGAAGTCCCGGACTGCCGCCGGAGTTCGACCACCGGAGGGGTGGTTATTCCAGCTCTGCGATCAGCTTGTTGGCGGTGAACTGGCCCATGCGGACTGCGCCGTCAACGTGCTGGTAGCCCTCGGCGGCCAGGTCGGAACAGGACCAGTGGATGGGGCCGACGGGGGTGAGCTGGTCCGGGCCGTAGCGGTGCAGGCCGCCCAAGTCGTAGCTGGAGGCGTAGGCGCCGCGCGTCCATTCCTCCGAGCCCCAGTCGGATTCGTAGTAGACCACTGGTTCGGCAGCGGCGTCGCCGAGAAATTCAGCCAGGGATGCCGTGATTTCCTTTTTGCGCTGCTCCGGGGAAAGTGTGAAGGCGTAGTCGGCTTTTTCGTCGGAGATAAAACCGACCAGGGTGCCGCGGGGGTCTTCGTGGTTGGTGTTGTCGTACACCTCCTGGACCAGCGAGGAGGCGCTGAAGCCGGTGCCGGAGAGGCCGTCTGCACGCCAGAACGGGATGTCGTAGACGGCGTGGACCTTGATGACCAGGCCCAGCGACTGGTGCTGGTGCATCTGGTGCTGGCGGCGCGGGAGCGGCGGGTCAAAGGACACGCGGCTGTACAGGTTCGGCGGAACGGCCATGACCACGCGCTTGGCGGTGACGGTGGCGCCGTCGGCAATCACTGTGGCGCGGTAGCCGCCGTCGGCCTCGCTCCAGCGGACGGTGCGGGCCGGGGAATTGAGGATGACGTCGTCGCCCAGCTCAGCGGCCATGGCGAGGGAGACACCCTGCATGCCGCCCACAACGCGCTTGTCGAGGATGAAGTTGTCATCCACCAGGTTGGAGAAGGAGCCGGCCGAGGAGGCCATGAACACTGCCTGCAGGGCCGAGAAGGCATGCGCGGGCTTGGTCAGCATGCCGCCGGCGATGAACAGGCCAATGTTATTGCAGGCCTCCTCGTCGGTGGACTGGGTGCGCAGCCAGTGGTGGAAGGAAATGATGTCCAGCTCGCGGGCGGCCGGGTGGTCCCAGGGCTTTTCCGGATCCATGAGGGCTGCGAGCGCGTCAAGGGTGTCAATGAGCTTGTTCATGGCCGCTTCGGTGTCCGCCGAAACCGGGAACATCTCGCCCGTGTACCGGGTGCGGGTGCCGTCGGGGGCCACATAGACGCTGTCGCCGTCGCGGTAGCGCGAGTACGTGTCCAGTCCGAGTTCATGGAGCAGGCCAATCAGGGCCGTCTGGTCGGGAGAGACCCATTGGCCGCCAATTTCCAGCCACGCGCCGTCGATCGTGTTGGACCAGGTGCGTCCGCCAACCCTGTCCCGGGCCTCAACGACCGCCACGCTTAGGCCGGCCTTCTTCAGCTCACGGGCCGCTGTCAGTCCTGACGGTCCTGCACCGATGATGACCACATCGCGTTCAATGGTTGGTTTGCTTGCTTCCGTTGCCATGTTTCCCTCTCCTGCGAAGCTTTTAGTAATGGGCTTCACTAAATGAATGATGTTCATTTAGAATAGACTGTAACGGACATCACCACCTCCGGTAAAGTGGCTGCTGAAAATTTTGTGCCAGTGCGCCAAGTTTGTGCCAGTGGCGCCAAGGAGGGAGAGTGGGTCTGGTGGAACCAGCTCAGAAAACAGTTCAAGAACGACGCCGGGCCGGCCGGCCGGCGCAAGCGGTGCTCAGCTCCACCCGCATCACCAATGCGGCACTGAAGCTGGTGGGCCAGACCGGCTACAAGGGCCTGACCATGGCGGCCCTGGCCAAGTCCTTGAATGTGGCGCCGTCGGCCCTGTACAACCATGTGCACTCCAAGCAGGACGTGCTGCTGCTGGTGGAGGACCACCTGATGGGCCGGGTGGACGTCTCAGCCTTCGCAGACAAGCCGTGGGCGGAAGCCGTGAGCATCTGGGCGCACTCTTACCGGGACGTCTTTGCCGCGCACCTGCCCTTGATCCCCGTCATTGCCCTCCTGCCGGTGACCAACGCGCCCAAGACCATCACCATGTACGAGGCCGTCACCAACGGCTTCCAGGCAGCTGGCTGGCCGCACGAATCCATCATCGACGCCATCGTGGCCCTCGAGTCCTTCATCTACGGCTCGGCCTACGACGTCAACGCGCCTTTGGACATTTTCGACGCCGGAACCCTGGGGCCGCAGGCACCCAACTTCAGTGCCGCCGTCGCCCGCCGGGGCCTGAAATCCGCCGAGACGACCCCTGCGCACAATGACGCGGACGCCGCATTCACCCTGGGGCTGACGGCCATGATCGCCGGGCTTGGGGCAACCCTGGCCTAAAGGGCACCGGCTGGCCACACCCAGGACTCTTCATGAACGGGCAAGGGCCCGGTCCGCTGCATCAGCAGCAGACCGGACCCTTGCACAGCCTTGCTTGTTCGGTACAGCCTTTGACCTAGCGGACCAGTCCGCTGCCCCAATACGCCATGTCGTCCACGGAGATCTCCGGGCGTGCTGCCATCCTGCTGCCATCCTCGAAGAACCCTGACTTGGTGGTTGCCAGGGTCATGACGGCATGCGCTGCAGCGTCACCGAGCTCGTTCAACGCCGCCGTGCTCAGATTGCTCGCGGTGTCGCAGGCCTGGTGGTAGCACGCATCATAGGGGGCGCCGGCGGTTCCACCATAGGTGGCCGCCTCCTCGGCCGTCTTGAGGCCCTCGGCCCCACTAAACAGTCCGCCGGCCGGGATGCCAACTTCAATGAACGGGCCATAGTCCGAGCGGCCGTCAAACGCGGTCGGGGCGGTCGCCTTGCCCTGCGCTGCGAAGTAGTCAGTGAAGACCGACTCAATCTGGGCTGACCCGGGAGGGCCTCCCAGACCGTTGGGGTCGTCGGAACCGTCCCCGTCATAGACGAATCGCACGTAGTTGGGCGAGCCGAGCATGTCGAAGTTCAGATTCGCGTAGATTTTGGACAGCTGCGCATCATTGAGGCTCGCCACGTAGTGCGTGGAACCCAGCAGACCGGACTCCTCGGCACCCCAGAAGGCGAAACGCACCTGTTGGCGTGGCTTGATCTTCAGATTCTGCATCTGGATCGCGGTCTCGAGAATCACGCTGGTGCCACTGCCGTTGTCATTGATTCCGGGGCCCTGGAGCACGGAGTCCAGATGGGCGCCCACCACCACTGTCTTGTTGCGGTCACCCTTGGGGGAATCGGCGATGATGTTGGTGGTGGTGCGGGTTTCATTGATGATGTCCGTGGTGACGGCAACGCTTGTCACCCCGGCCTGGGTGGCGCTGTACAGTGCCACGCCGTCCGCGTAGCTGATGCCAACCACGGGAATGGCTGCCGGCTCTCCCAGCGTGACACCGCTGAGAAGGTCCGTCCGGCCGGGGTTGCCCTCATTGAAGATCACTGCCGCGTCATAGCCGGCGGCAACCGCGTTGGCCACCTTGACGGCGAAGGTGCACGTGCCGCGCTGAATGAGCGCCACCTGGGACTCGGTGGCGGAAGCGGGGAGAAAGTCCCCCGCCGCACAGCCGGATGTTGAACTGGGAACCGGGGTTGCCGGAATCACCACGTTGGTGGTGGCACGCAGGGCGCCGGTGACTGCCCCGCTGCCCGAGTACTGCATGGATTCGGTCTCGTAGGGGGTGGGCGACGGCGACACCTGGCTCAGGGTGGCCGGGTTGACTTCCTGATAGAACGGGAAATCGAACTTTTGCTCCGTGACCTTGTAGCCAGCCTTCTTCAACTGTTTCTTAACATAGTCGGCGGACGCTGCATAGCCGGGCGTCCCCGAAGCACGTGTTCCGCCATTGTTGTTGGCAATCCGCTGGAGCACGCGTTCGTGCGCCAGGATTCCGCTCACCGTTACCGACTTGCGCAATTTGTTGGTGTTGACGTCATCCACGGCTGACGCGGCCGTTACTGGAACCAGCATGGCCGCAACGACCACTCCGGCAACCAGCAATGCTCTTGTTCTCATGACTTCTCCTTAAAGTTGCTCCCAAATGGGAGTCCTTCCACCCTGCCGAGGCTCCTCCAAACTGCACCGCACCGGAAGTGTCGTTATCAATTCGTTACCTTAAAGGTCGCGAATTGATCCGTTCGGACAAACTTTGCCCCGCTGCGCCATCGGGCCGCTTCTTGGACCGCCAGCGCCTGCCTAGCCATGACCAGAAATGAACCATAGGCTGAAACACAGAGATACCAACTGCGTGCAAGGGAGAAAATTATGGGAATCAGCATCAGCAACCTGGCACTCCGGCTTGTCTCGGGAGCATTCATTCTGAATACAGGGATTGGCAAGCTCAACCTCACCCCGGAACAGGCAGCCGGCCTACAAAGTTCGGCGCAACGGGTCATCCCGCAGCTGGGGTCGTTGGAGCCTGTGCAGTTCGGGAACTACCTGAGCTTTTCCGAGATCGCCCTGGGGTCATTGGTTTTGACGCCCTTTGTTCCCAGCAGGCTGGCCGGGTTGGCATTGGGTGCGTTTTCCACCGGCCTGGTGGCCACGTACCTGAAGACTCCCGGCCTGACCGAGCCGGACAGCATCCGCCCAACTCCGGCCGGAACCGCCATGGCAAAGGATTTTTGGCTGGCAGGCATTGCCGTGGCCCTGATTTTCAACCGCAAACGCCTCGCCCGGAGCAGCTAACCGGGAGGCTCCGGCCTCGAAGAAGGAAAGGGGGCCGGAGAACCCCCGCGACGGCACCCCCTTGGCGCAGGCCGTTCGGAGATCTTCAGCGCTGTGATGCTGCCTTGTCACGGAAGCCGCCACCGCCGCCGACGTGGTGGCAGCGGTTCAATTTGCCGCCG